>JBJKRD010000413.1:0-25719 GCA_046704925.1 Opitutaceae bacterium
TTTCAAAGTGGGTAAATTGACACCCGACGAGGGATGGGGGCGGGCGGGGCCCGGCCCCACTTCGCTCCTGCACCAGATCGTGATCAGCGGATTTTTCCATGCCGACCCCCATGCCGGCAATGTGCTCGTGACGGAAGACCAACGTCTTTGCCTGCTGGATTGGGGTCTGGCCGGCCATCTGACACGCCGGCTGCGCTACGCCTTGGCGGACCTGTTTCTGGCCGCCGCCGCCCATGATGCCGAGCAGGTCGTGCAGATCGGCATGAGTCTCGCCGGCCCCGGCTCCAAGCCGGATTACCGCACCATGGAGAAGGAAGTGACGATCGTCCTGCGGGAGAATCTCAACTTTGCCACCGGCGAAGAGCAGATTGGGCGCCTGATCCTGAAGCTGATCGAGATCTTCGGCCGCAATGGCATCAACGCCTCGCGCGACTATGCGCTGATGGCCAAGGCCGTGCTCTCGATCGAGGAGATCGGCCACCTGCTCGACCCCGCTTTCGACCTACGGACGGTCGCCCGGCCGGTTTTGCGCACGCTGCACAGCGAGCGCTGGAGTCCCCGGGCCCTGGTGGGCAAGACCCGCACGTTGATGGCCGCCACCTTGGGCCGGCTGGGCGATCTGCCCGGCGAACTCGACCGTCTTCTACGCCGGCTTGAGCACGATGACCTGACGGTGAATTTCCAGCACCGTGGCCTGGAGGGGTTGAACGACTCACTGCGGGCCGCGAGCAACCGCATTGCCCTGGGTGTGATCATCGGCGCATTGATCATCGGCTCCTCCCAGATCGTTACCACCGGCATACCACCCCATTTGTTCGGCTATCCCGTTCTCGGAATCGTGGGCTACCTGCTGTCCGCGTTGTTGGGACTGTGGGTGATCTGGGACATCTTTCGCCACGGTCGGCACAAGTGACCGCCGCTGTGCCGCCGGCGCCGCGGAATCACCATCGCCCGGCGCCGGTCATTCCGCCGATGCCACCGATCCCGGCAGCAGGAAATGGAAATCACAGCCTCCTCCGGGAATGTTCGAGCAGGCGATCGATCCGCCGTGGGCGACCACAATTTCCCGGGCCAGTGCCAAGCCCAGCCCCACGCCCTTTTTGGTCTGTCCCGGGACGCGGTAAAACTTGTCAAACACCCGTGGCAGGCTCTCCGCGGGTACGCCCGGACCTTGGTCGCGCACCCCGAACCGTACAAAGCCGTTCGGGCTCCCTTCGGCGTAAAGCGTGATCGCGCTGCCGGTCGGCGAAAATTTGTTCGCGTTGGAGAGGAGATTGATGAAGACGTGGCGAATCCGGTCCCGGTCGACGGGGACGGCGCGGGTCCCGTCGGCCACCCGCACCACCAGGCGTTGCCCTGCCGCTTCGATCAACGGCTTGATCTCGGCCGCCATGCCGGCCAGCAGTTCGTCCGCCTCGGTTGGTACCCGACTCAGTGCGATGGCCCCGCCCTCCAACCGGCTCAGGTCGAGCAGATCGTTGAGGATGCGCAGCAGGCGGTCGGCGTCGCTCCGGGCGGTCTCGAGGAGTTCGCGCTGGGTGGACGAAATCTGACCGACATCCTGCTCCAGCAACAGATACACGGCCATGCGCAGGCTGGTCAGAGGCGTGTTGAGCTCATGGCTCACAGTGCCGACCAAGTTGCTCTTGGCGTCGTCCAGCAGGCGGAACTTGGTGACATCCTGCAACAGGATCGCCGCGCCGCCAAAGCCGGTGAGCGCATCGCCCACGGCGAGGATGCGCGGCAGGTAGTGGCGGTCCTCGCGCCCGAAATTAAGAGTGATCACCCGGTCGTAGCCCGTGGGCACGTAATGGTTCCCGGAAGCGAGCACCTCGGAAAGCGGCTCCCGCAACGCCGCGGGTAATCCGCCCTTGAATTCCGGCAGGCTTGCCAGCGCCTCCGCCGCAGGGTTTCTCAGCTCCACCTCCCCCTCCCGGGACACCAGGAACACCGGGTCTGGCGACGAGGTGAGCGTGGCTTCCATGGTTCGTTGGGCCCGCAATACCTTGGCCGTGGTGGCCTCCCGGAAAGCCCGGAGCTTGGCCGCCATCGCATTGAAGGCCCGGGCCAGCTCGCCCAGCTCGTCCCGGGACATCACCGGCACGTCGTGATCAAGGATTCCGTCGCCCAGCGCCACCGCCGAGGTCGTCAGCGCCTGGATCGGGCGCAACAAGGATCGGCTCAGGCGATAGGAAAGGTAAAACGACAGGATGACGGCACCGCCCATCGCCGCGAGCAGCAACCGGATGGTCGTGTGGGTGGTGCGGCCGGCGCGGGACAGCTCGGACTGCAGCGCCTCGTGATCAAACTGAGCGAGCCCATCCAAGGCATTCAGCGTGCCAAACAACGCGGTCTGGGTCGTCCGCAGCGTGGCGAGATCGGAACTTGGCGTGCGAAGATAGGCGCGGTCCTGCTCCGCCTGCGCGGTGAAGGCGCGGTCCACCGCCTGGATCGGAGTGGCCCGCGGCGTGCCGGCCGAGACCATCGACTGATCCCGCAAATAGCGCTCAAACCGGGTCCGCTGGCTGTCAAAGGTCCGCCGCGCCGCCAGCGAGTCACCACGCTGCGCCTGGTCCAGCGCCGTACTGAGGAGGGTCGCCGCGTCCTTCATCTCTCCGGTCGCCAGCATCGACTGGTAATTCTGGACCAGCGTGATCTCGACCGAACGGCTCAGTTGCCAGCACGTGTAGAGGGCATAGATGCCCATCAGCATCAACAGGAGCAGCAGCGGCAGCAGCCCGAGATAGAGTCGCGTGCGCAACATGGGGACGGAGTATACAAAAAAACGGCCGGTCGGAAATGCCGGAACTGGTCGTCCTTCCGCCCGCCATGGCGGCCCCACCGCGCGCGGCCGCGGATCGCCACCTCACAGCAGGCCCAGTTTCTGACGTTTGCGGTAAAGCGTGGCGGGATCGATGCCCAGCGTCCGGGCGGCGACCTCCAGGGTCGCGGAGACCGCCAGAATGCGCCGGATGTGTTCCGCCTCCAGCTCATCCAGCGTCACCCGGGCCCCGACTTGGATCGCGGAATCCTGCCTGCGCGAGAACTCCTCCGGCAGGTCCGCCAGGTTCAACTTCTCTCCGCCGGCCAGGATGACCGCCCGTTCGATCACGTTGCGCAACTCCCGCAAATTGCCCGGCCACGCGTAGGTCCGGAACGCGGCGGCCAACTCCGCCTCCAGCCCCTGCACCTTCTTGCCCAACCGTCGGGCGAAAAACGTCAGGTAATTCTCCGCCAGTCGGATCAGATCGCCGGGCCTTTCGTGCAATCCCGGCAGCGCCAGCGTGATCACGTTGAGCCGATAAAACAGGTCTTCGCGAAACCGACCCGCCTTCATCTCCTCGGCCAGGTTGCGGTTGCTGGCCGCAATCACGCGGACCGCCGCCCGCCGTGGCTTCGCCTCCCCAACCCGTTCGTATTCCCGGTCCTGGAGCAGGCGCAGCAGTTTGGGCTGAATCTCCAGCGGCATTTCGCCGATTTCGTCCAGGAAAAGCGTTCCGCCGTCCGCGGCGGCCACCTTGCCGAACGTATCCTGAAACGCCCCAGTAAACGAGCCTTTCACGTGGCCAAAGAGTTCGCTCTCCAGCAACTCCCGCGAGAGGCTGGGGCAGTTCACCGTCACAAACGCCCGATCGCGTTGCGCGCTCCGGCGGTGAATCTCGCGCGCCAGGACGTTCTTGCCCGTGCCGCTCGGCCCCAAGATGAGGATGGTCGCGGTCGTCTCGGCCGCCTTGAAGGCGATGTCCAGCACCCGCTGGACGGCCGGCTCCGCAGAGGTCAGATCAATCTCGGGAGATTCGTCGGCCAGTTGCGATTCCAACTGCTGCACCCGCTGCTCCAGGGAGCGCGTCCGCGTCACCTTCTGCAGCACCTGTCGGATCTGGTCCGGCGTAAAGGGCTTGGGTATGAAGTCGAAGGCGCCCCGCCGCATCGCTTCGACGGCCGTGGCAATGTTCGCAAAGGCCGTGAACATGACGATCGTCAGGGCGGGCGAAACTTGCAGCAGGCGGCTCATCAGCATCAAGCCGTCTTCCGCGCCCAGTTTCACGTCGAGGAAGCATACATCAAAGCCCTCCGTCTCGACGAGTTTGAGCGCCCGGGCCCCGTTGGGCGCCTCCACCGCCTCGTGCCCCGCAGTCTGAACCGCAATGGCGGTCGTCCGCCGGATGCTGGCTTCGTCGTCGACGATGAGGATTCGCATATGACTCCCGCACTGTCAGATAAAAGCGGTTGCGGTTCCCCGCCAGCCATAAAGACGACCCCGATTTCCGCCCCTCCCCCTCCTAAAAATCGAGGCGGGGTCGCCTTGCGGCGACCCCGCCAAGTCCAGCTTCAACTAACATCCCGAACTGCTCATACGCCGTTGGGCAACGGCTCGCAGACCGGGAATTCAAGAAAATGACGTTCGGCACCCGTCAACGGTTTCAGCAGTCTTGTCTCAATCTCTTTCGCGACGGTCGGACCGTTGCCGGGCTGAACAGTCGATCAATCTATGGGCAAAAATGCCGAGCGCAAGATTTGGGTCGATTTTGTGCCGTTTTTGCCTGTGGTTGAGCGCCAAAATGTGGGACGCCGCGGGCGCGTGCGGCCCGTCCGCCGGAGGCCCGCGGATTCGCGTTCGTCCTCCTCCCTCCCCTCGGCCGCCGACCCGCCCGACGCTTTGTGCGGCGCACTCGACTCATTCCGGAAATTGATGGCACACGCCCCATCAAATCAGAACATCAAATAATTCGTCGGGTATCGGAGAGACCCGCCCTCTTCGCCCGACGGGCACGTCGAAAGGGTTGCGGAGACGGGCTCCTTCGCCGACGCTCGCTTCGTCAGCCAAGGTCCCCCGGAATCATGAATCCCCCCGCCCCCAAACAGGCTTCCGGCGCCGCCGGCCAGCCGGGCGCCGCCGCCCCGGCGCTGCCGCGGCTGCCCGATTTGGAAATCAAGGACGCCCAACTGATCTTCGAGTCCGTTTGGGAGAGTCTGGAGGTCGAATTGGGGATCCAAAACCTCCGCTTCCCCAAGGAAATCATCCTGCTCGGCGGCGCCCCCGGCGCGGGCAAGGGGACCAACACCGCCTTCATCCTCA
The DNA here is from genome assembly GCA_046704925.1 of Opitutaceae bacterium. GTDB lineage: Bacteria > Verrucomicrobiota > Verrucomicrobiia > Opitutales > Opitutaceae > Fen-1467. The sequence goes on from JBJKRD010000413.1 coordinate 5,081, forward strand.
AGGCCCGCGGGCTCACCTGTCCGCCGATTGTGGTCAGCGCCCTGCTCGATTCGCCCGAGGCGCGTCGCAGCAAGGATGCGGGTTACATGGTGGGCGACCGGGAGGTGATCGGCATCCTGTTCCGGCGCCTGTTGCAGCCGGAATATCGGGACGGCTGCATCCTTGACGGCTTCCCCCGCACGAAGGTCCAGGTCGAGGCGCTGAAGCTGCTGGTCGATCGCATGCAGGCGGCCTGGCGTGAGTTTGCCTCGACGCCCCTGAGCATCCACTTCCGCAAGCCGACAATCCACATCATGGTGCTGTTCGTCGACGAGAAGACCTCCATCGAGCGGCAGCTCAAACGCGGCCGCCAGGTCAGGACACACAATGATGAGGTCCGCCGGACGGGGATCGGCGACCTGCTGGAGGAACGCCCGACCGACTACGACGAGGAGCTGGCCCGCCGGCGCTACCGCGTCTTCAAGGAACAGACCTGGGAGGCGCTGCAGTCACTGCGCAACCATTTCCATTATCACTTTGTCGATGCGCAGGGCTCCGTCCAGGAGGTGGAATACAACATCCTCACCGAGCTCCAATATCAAAGCTCACTCGAGCTGGATCCGCGGACGCATGACCGGCTGCGGGGCCTGCCCTTGGCCAGCGAGATCGTGGTGCATGCCCGCCAGGAGTTGGTGAAACGCCTCGATGCGTATGAATTTGAGCACGCCGAGTTGTTTCAGAAGGTCGTGGCGTTCATCGAGAAAAAGATGATGCCCATCATCAAACGCCACGCGATCGCGGGACTCACCCTGATCAACGCCGAGGACCCGTTGTTCGACGAGCCGTTGGCCCTGGCGATGCTCATCGATGTGTTTTCCGAACGAGGCTATTACGCGGTCGTGGACCTGCACCGCATCGAGATTCCGGAGAAGGTCGATCTGGCCACCGGGCGCATCGCCTGCCGGACGAAGAAGGTGTTTCGGATACAGGTCCGCTTTCAGGGCTCGGCCATCCGGCAACTCTAGGAGGGCGGCCCGGCGCTCACTCGTACCGCAGCGCCTCGATGGGGTCGAGCGAGGCGGCCTTCCAGGCCGGATAAAAGCCAAAGGTCACGCCGATTCCCGAGCAGACAAGCAATCCGAGCGTCACCCAATCCCAGGGAAAGACGATGCTGGCCTTCATCAGCGTCGCCAGGAGATTGCCCACCCCGACGCCCAGCGCGATGCCCACCACCCCGCCAACCAACGAGATAGCCACCGCTTCGATGAGGAACTGCGTCAGGATCGACTTCTTGCGCGCGCCGATCGACTTGCGGATGCCGATCTCCTTGGTGCGCTCGGTCACGCTGACCAGCATGATGTTCATGATGCCCACCCCGGCGGCCAGAAGCGCGATCCCGCTGATGACAAACGACCCTGCGGTGATCACGTTCGCGACTTTCGCAAACGCGGAGAGCAGGGATTGGTTGGAATACACCTCGAAATCGTTGGCGTCCTCCGGCTTGAGCCCGCGCACGATGCGCATGGCGGTGACTCCCCGGTCAAGAAACTCGTTGTACACCGTCTGGCTGGGCGCCTCGGTCGCGATATTCACCGTCCGGTGCTCCGCCCCGAGGTCGCTGAAAAAGCGCGTGATGGGGATGATCGCCAGGTTGTCCTGCCCCTGCCCAAACGCCGTGCCCTTCCGGGCAAACGTGCCGACAATCTGGTAGGTGTGCTCGCGCATCTTGATGACCTTGTTCAACGGATTCTCGGAGGGAAACAGCTTCTCGACGATGTCCTGGCCGACGACGATCACCGGCCGGCCGAGTTCGATGTCGTCCGCCTGGAGATTGCGCCCCTGATCGATGGTGAACTGGTTGGCGTTGATGAAGTACTCGTTGGTCCCGATCAGCGTGATGTCGGGCGTGGTCTTGCGCCCGCCGTAGACCGCCTGGGTCGAATTGTAGTCGAAAACCTTGAGGCAGACGACGGGCGCCGTGTCGCGCATCAACTCCTGGTAGCGCATCGCTTCGGTCAGCGTGATGTCACGGCGCATCTCGATCTGCCGGCGGTTGGTGCCGCCGGACAGGCCGGTGGGATACTTCCCGATCTGGAAGAAATTCGACCCGAGAAAACTCAATCCGGTCTCGATGGAGCTGCGCAGGGCGGTGACCACGGTCATGACGCCGATGACCGAGAACACGCCGATGGTGATGCCCAGCATGGTGAGCCCGGACCGGAGCTTGTTCACTCCGATCGAGGCAAAGGCGATTCTCAGGATTTCGGTCAGCGGCATGGCGCGTAGGCAGGGAGCAAATGAGAGGCAGGGTGACGTGGTCCCCTGTCATTCATAGCGAAGGGCGACCACCGGATCGAGGCGCGAGGCGCCCCACGCCGGGGCGAAACCGGAGAAAATGCCCGTCGCCACCGAGACGAGCATGCTGATGAGCACCAAATCCGGCGAGAACTGGACCGGGAAGTTCGGCATCTGCAGATGAATGCCCAGGAACAATCCATAGGCGACGCCCATGCCGATGGTTCCGCCGATCAGGCAGATCGACACCGCCTCGACCAGAAACTGCAACAGAATGGTGCGGCGTCGCGCCCCCAACGCCTTGCGGGTGCCGATCTCCTTCGTGCGCTCCTTCACGCTGACAAAAGTGATGTTCATGATGCCGATGGCGCCGACGAAGAGGGAAAGCCCGGTGATGAAGAGCCCGGCCAGGGCGATGCCGCGTTTCAGCGGATCCAGTTGGGCCTTGAACGCCTGCTGCTCATTGATGGAGAAGTTGTCGCGTTCGCCGGGCAGCTGGCCTCGGACCCGGCGCATGTCCCCCGTGAGTTCCTCCTTCGCCGCCAGCAATTGGCGCTTGTCGGTCACCTTGACCCGCAGATCGGTGCGCCCGCGGATGCTGAACATCCGCCGGAACGCGTTTAGCGGCATCATCAGCTGGTTGTCGAAGCTGAAAATTCCCAGAAACTCGCCCTGTTTCACGAAGACCCCGATCACCGTGAGCGGATGGCCGGCAACAGTCACCGTCTGGCCCAACGCGGACCGACCGGGGAAAAGCGCCTCTGCCACGTCATAGCCCAGGATGCACACCGCGCGTCCGGCATTGGCCTCCAGATCGTTGAACAGGCGCCCCTCGTGATAGTCCACCGCGTTGATGCGCGCGTAATCCGCCGTGGTGCCGAACACGTAGATGCCGTCGACCCGGGCGTCGCCCGCCTTCACCGAGCCGCCGCGGCCCGCCACCGGCACCGCGACTTCCAGCAATGAGTGCGGGGTGTTTTCGATGATGCGGTTGAGCTTCTCGGCGTCGCTCGCCTGGATCGGCGGGCGGTTGGCATAATTCCACCAGTCCTCCACGGGGCCCCAGGGCCACTTTTGCACGTAAAGAACGTCCTCCCCCAGCATGGCCAGACTGTTTTCGAAACCCGTGTCGATGCCACGGATGGCCGTGCCCATGAGCGTGACCGCGACGATGCCGATAATGACGCCCAGGGCCGTGAGAATGGACCGCATCTTGTTCGCACGAATCTGGGCCCAGGCGATCCGCATGGATTCCACGAACTCATAGCAAAGGCGCGCCAGGGCTTTCATCGGTGGTCCGGGTTTGTCGCGGTCAGGCGTCCATCATCCGGTCGCTCGCGATCAGGCCGTCGTGCAGGCGGATCGCCCGCCGGGCGTGCCGGGCGATGTCCTCCTCATGCGTGACGACGATGATGGTGTTGCCCTGTTCGTAAAGCTGGTCGAAAAGCAACATGATCTCCTCGCCCGTTTTCGAGTCGAGATTGCCCGTCGGCTCATCGGCCAGAATGATCGACGGATGGTTGACCAGCGCGCGGGCGATCGCCACGCGCTGCCGCTGGCCGCCGGAAAGCTCGTTCGGCTTGTGCAGCATGCGGTCGCCGAGGCCGACATGCTCCAGCGCCTCGCGGGCGCGCGCATGGCGCCCCGCCGGGGCCATACCCGCGTAGATCAGCGGCAGTTCGACGTTGTGCAGGGCGGTGGAGCGGGGCAGCAGATTGAACGTCTGAAAGACAAAGCCGATCTCCCGGTTGCGGATGCTCGCCAACTCATCGTCGGACATGCTGGAAACATCCCGCCCGTTGAACTGGTAATGGCCGCTCGTGGGGGTATCGAGGCACCCGAGCATGTTCATCAGCGTTGATTTGCCGCTGCCCGACGGCCCCATGATCGCCAGGTATTCATTGCGATGCACCTTCAGCGCGACGCCGCGAAGCGCGTGAATGGTTTCCTCGCCCATGTGGTACAGCTTGGTGACGTCCTCGATCTCGATGACCAGGGCGCCCGGCGCCCGTACGGTCCGCTTGACGTGGAGGGGGGGAGGTGACGGAGGAATCATGACTTGGCATCGACCCCGGGGTGCGCCGGGATCCGGCGGCCGGGAGGGACCGGCTTTCAGCCCTTGTTTTCCTTCTTCGGTTTCTCCACGAGTATCTTTGCGTTGTCCTTCAACAGCCGGCTGATTGCGGCCCAACTGCCGGAGACCACCTCGTCCCCGGCCTTCAGCCCGCTCTTGATTTCGATGTAGGTGTTGTCGGCAATGCCGGTCTCCACCGGCTGCATCTTCACATGATCGCCCTCCCGGACAAAGACGACGCGCCGCAACAGCTCGCGGTCGCGCCGCGCATCCTGGCGTTCGGTCGCCAGTTCGATGTCGCTGCCCGTCCGCTCCTTGGTCTCCTTGGCCCGCTGTTGCTGCAACTCCTCGGCCGTCTTGCCGCCCTCGGCGCGGACCGTGACGCTCTGAATGGGCACGGAGACAACCTGGTTCACGGTCTGCGTGGCTATGTCGACGGTGGCGCTCATGCCGGGCCGGAATTGCGACTCGCGGCTGTCGATCCGGACGCGCACCAGGAAATTGGTCACCTCGTCCGAAGCCGAGGCCGCCAGGGCCGCCTGGTTGTTGCTGGCGCCAGTGGCCCCGGTGGTGAGCGCAGAGCTGCTGATCTCACTGACCGTACCCTCGAATTTTCTCCCGGGGAAGGCGTCGACGCTGATCGTGGCGTGATCCCCCACCTTCACATTGACGATGTCGTTCTCGTTCACCTTCACGCGCACTTCCATGCTCTTCAGGTCGGCGATCCGCATCACCTCGGTGCCCGCGAACTGTCCGGTGCCCACGACCCGCTCGCCCACCTCATTGTTCAATACGCTGATGGTGCCATCCATCGGCGCGTAGATCGTGGTCTTGCTGAGCTGGTCGCGATATTGATTGAGGGCGCCCTCAACTTGGCGGATGGCCGCCAGCGATGCTTCATGATTGGCCCGCGCCACCTCCACGGCGGTCTTGGCCGCAGCGTCGTCCGCGTCTGATATCAACTTCTTCTGATAGAGATCATCGGCCCGGCGAAAATCATCCTCGGCCTTGGACAGATTGGCCTGGGCGAGCAGGCTGGCGGCCTTGGCGGAGGCCAGCGCCGCCTCCTGCTGCGCCACGAGGGCGACGTAGAAATCGGGTTTGATCCGCACGATGACATCGCCCTTCTTGACCGTCTGACCCTCCTTGAACGGCAGCGCGATGAGTTCGCCGGAGACCTCCGGCGCAATGCCAACCTCGACCTCGGGCTGGACTTTGCCCGTGGCGGTCACGAGGTGGGTGATGTTCCGGATGGCGGCCCGGTCGGTCGTTACCAGCGTGGGCTTGACCCGACTCCGGCCCATGACCGCCGCGATCATCACGAGGATGAGCACCAATGCCAGACCGAGGACGATCCAGAGTCTGCGCCGCGACTTGCGGCGGGCCGGACGGACGACCGGCCGGACGTGGAGCTCGGGAGGGGACGACGATTCGGAAGTCATGGGGATTTTGGTCGGCCGAACGAAAAGGACTGGGACAATCCTGCGACCATGGCAAGCCAACCACGCGCCGACCATGAAATCTTCGCAGGATTGATCATCGTGCTCCCGGGGCCGCGGGCCGCCTGAAAACCCCCCCCGGCGGAGACCCTACAACACACCACATCGGCCGGGGCAGTTGCAGCGATTTTGGATGAGCGGGCGAGCGGACGGACGGATGGCGCCCTCGGCGCCGACCGCGATCTAAAAACCCCCTTGCGTTGGCGCCGGCAGGGCGCATTGCATCATGCCCCGATGGGCATGCGATTCTGCATCCTCGGCAGTGGCAGCGAGGGGAACTGCGCCTGGCTCCAGACGGGCGAGGCACGCGTGCTGGTCGACGCCGGTTTCTCGGCGCGCCGCCTGGCCGGTCTGCTGGCGGGTCTGGGCGAATCACTCGAACACGTCGACGCCGTCTTCCTGACCCACGAGCACGGCGACCACGCCGCCGGCATCAACGGTCTTTCCAAGTATCCACAGATCAAGGTCTTCGCCAACCACGCCACCGCCCAAGCGGTGCAGGCCGGACTCAAGTACCGGCCCAACTGGCACTATTTCGAGACCGGAACCCGTTTTCGCTTCCGCGACTTGGAAGTCGAAAGCTTCGCCGTGCCGCACGACGCCCGCGACCCGGTGGCTTTCCTGTTCAGCCAGGGCGACGATGACCTTTTTTCGCGCCGGTGCCGACTCGCCTGGTTGACGGATCTCGGCCATGCGCCGCAGCACGTACGGGAGCACATCCGCGACGCCGACGTCCTCGTCGTGGAAGCGAACCATTGCCCGCAGATGTTGAAGGACGACGTCAAGCGCCCGTGGTCCGTCAAACAACGGATCAGCGGCCGCCACGGACATCTCTCCAACGACGGCACGCGGGAGCTGCTCGGTACAGTGGCCTCACCGCGCTGGCGTCATGTCTTCCTCGCCCACCTCAGCCGGGAATGCAACAGCCAGGCGGCGGTGGAGCGGGCCTGCGCCGAGGTTCTGACCCGCCTTCCCTGCGCGTTTTCGATCGTGGCGCCCGGCACCAGCACGCCTTTCTTCGATTTTTGAGACGCCGGCGGGCGCTGGACGAACGCGGCCGGGGCGTTTGGGTCAGGGAGGTTGCGTTGCGTCGGTCCCGTTGCATAGTCCCTTGCTCCACGCATGCGCCAAACCGTCCGCCGTACGAAGATCATCTTCACCATCGGGCCCGCCACCGAGAACGAGGATGTCCTGGGAAAGGTTCTGCGGGCCGGCGCCGATGTCTGCCGGATCAACATGGCGCATGCCACGCACGATTGGACCCGCCAGGTCATCCGCCGCATCCGCACCGTCTCCCACCAGATTGGTCGCGAAATCGCGATCATGATGGACATCAAGGGGCCCGAGATCCGGACCGGTGACCTCGTCACACCCATCGAGCTCAAGCCCGGCGAGATATTCGATTTCACGGTCAAGCCCGCCACCGCGAGCGAAAGCCCCGAGGAGGTGCGTTCCGTGGACGTGAACTATCAGGATCTCGTCAACGACATCGAGATCGGGGATACCGTCCTGGTCGACAACGGTCTCATCCGGCTCGAGGTGCTCGAAAAGCGGTCCGCCCATATCCGCTGCCGGGTGCTCACCCCCGGGCAGCTCACCTCCCGCCGCCACATCAACCTGCCCGGCGTCACCGTCCACCTGCCCTCGTTCACCGAGAAGGACCGCGCCGACACGCTCGTCGGCCTCGAGGAAGGCATCGATCTGGTGGCGCTCTCCTTCGTCAGGGCGGCGGCGGACATTGAAAACCTCCGGGAATTCCTGCGCAGCCGCAATTCGCGGGTGAGGATTGTGGCGAAGATCGAAGACCAGACCGCCATCACCAACCTTGACGAAATCGTCCGTGCCTGTGACGGGCTCATGGTGGCGCGCGGCGATCTGGGCATCGAATGTCCCTTTGAAGAGCTGCCCATGATCCAGCGGCGGGCGGTCCGCGCCTGTCTGCACCACGGACGAATCGTGATCATCGCCACGCACATGCTCGAGTCGATGATCCAGCAGCCGATTCCGACCCGCGCCGAGATCACTGACGTGGCCAATGCGGTGGATGAGCGGGCCGACTGCCTCATGCTCTCCGGCGAAACGACGGTCGGGCGTCATCCGGTGGAATGCGTCCAGGTGCTCGACAAGATTGCCCGCCGCATCGAGGAAAACGAGCCGGACGACGTCCTCGACCCCGTCAGCCTCGGGGGCGAGAAGGCCAAGGTGCTGCATTCGGCGGTCGTGCTGGCCAATGAGCTCCCCGGCTCCTACCTGCTGACGTTCACCCGGCAGGGGTTCATGGCCCAGGGACTCGCCGCCATGCGGCCGCGCCAGGCCATGATCCTCGCCTTCACCCCCTCGCTGGAGACCCTGCGGCAGCTGCGACTGATGCGGGGGGTGGAGGGCTTCCAGATCGCCTTCTCCAACGACCCCGACATCACCATCGAAAACGCCATCCAGGTTCTCAAACGTCTGCAGCGGGTGGTTCCGGGCGACCGGCTCATCGTCGCCACGGACATCCTCTCGCACGATCGTCTGGTGGACAGCATCCAGCTTCGGACGGTGCGGTGACCGGATCGGCGGCCGGACGCGTCCGGTCAGTCCCCTGCCACCCCGGCTTGGGTCAATTCCATGCGCAGGGCCCGGAGCGACATTTGCAGCTCCATCAGGAATGCGAACAACGACGCAATCAGAGCGGCCATGCACAGGATGAAGCACAGCGCGACCGGCAGCGCGGCTTCCAGGCTAAGGAGTGCCGCCAGAAAAAGTGAAATCACCAGCAATCCCGCCAGGAGGACACTGGCGGTGGAAAGAATTATTGCGAGGCGGAGAATCTTGGCCCGCCGGTAAAGGATGATCAGCTGCGCCGATAGATAACGCTGTTCGCCCGCGGTGGCCGATGGCAGTTCCCGCGCCAGCAGGCGGGAACGATCGATGATCCGCCCCAAACGGTTGGTTAGCGAGAGCAGCAGGAGGCCGACGCCGGAGATGAGGATCACCGGTCCGACGGCGGTCTGGATGACCGGAATCAGGTGGGGCAACGTGAGCGATGTCATGGATTCGGCGGATTGGGTGCCGCGTGCTCACGCCTAGCACATCTGCGCGGACTTGTCCGGCCGCAAACTCTCCCGCCTGCCGTTGCGCCGGATCCGGTCGTCGCCCGTCCGGATCGTCACCCGGCGCGATGCTCATCCGCCCGATCCGCCTCGCGGTCAACCGTCTTCGAGGCCGAACACAGCCCGGACGTAGTTCTCGACGTCGAACGGCTGCAGGTCTTCGACGCTCTCGCCAAATCCGACAAAGAAAATCGGCAGCCGCAATTCGCGCCAGATACCCGCGAGTGCGCCGCCTCGCGAAGTTCCGTCAAGTTTTGTCACCACCAATCCCGTCAAGCCGAAGCTCCGGTGAAAGACCCGGGCCTGTTCGATGGAGTTGGAGCCGAGCGACCCGTCGATCACCAGCCAGGCGTGCTGCGGTGCCGCGGGATCGTTCTTTTGCAGCACGCGCCGGATCTTGGCCAGCTCCTCCATGAGATTGCTTTTGGTGTGCAAACGGCCGGCCGTGTCGATGATCAGGCAATCCCTGCCGCGCGCCTGCGCCGCCCGCCAGGCATCAAACGCCACCGCGGCCGCGTCGGCCCCTGTCTGACCCGCGACCAACTCAAGCTGCAGCCGGTCGGTCCAGGTCCGCAGTTGTTCGATGGCCGCCGCCCGAAAGGTGTCGCAGGCCGCCACGGTCACCGACCGGCCATCCCGCTTCAGCATCCATCCAAGTTTGGCCGCGGTCGTCGTCTTGCCCGAACCGGTCACGCCGACCAGGCAGATCACCATCGGCCGGGCGGGATCCGCCGCCGTGCCACCGTTCAGACGGCCCTCGCTGCCCGCCAGTACGCGGCGCAGCACGGTCGCCCCGACCACGGCCGCCTCCCGGCCCCGTAGTTCCCGTTCCCGCTGGTGGGCGCGCTTGATCTCCGCCATGATTTCATCGGTGGTGGCCACGCCGAAATCCGCCGTGTACAGCGCCTCTTCAAGCGCCTCCAGCGACGATGTGTCCATGGTCCGGCCCGCGAACAGTGTCTGCGTGCGATCGGAAATACTCCGTGCCGTCTTGGTCAGACCATCTTTGAACTTCTTGAAGAGCGAAAGCATGGTGCGAAAGCGAGGGCGGGCGCGGACATCCAAGCCGGCGCCCGCCTGCCTCAATCAACGGCCGGTCGCCGGGCATCGCGGCCCAGGTCATCCTTCAGTCGGTCGAGGATGCCGTTGATGAACCGCTTGGCGTCGAGATTGGAGAACTGTTTCGACAGATCGATCGCTTCGTTGATCGAGACCACCGGCGGGATGTCCTTGCGGTACAACATCTCGAAGATCGCCACCCGCAGGATGGCCAGATCGATCTTCGCGATGCGATCGAACTCCCAGTTTTGGGTCAGAGCGCGGATGCGGGCGTCGATCTCCCCGGCATGCGCGATCGTGCCGTGGATGAGCTCCTCGCCAAAGGCATAATAGTCGCGCGGCTTCCCCATCTCGGCAAAAAACAAGCCCAGATCCGCGGCGAGATCGGCCGGCGGATTCAGGCTCCACGCGTACAGAAACTGCAGGGCGGCCACGCGCCCCTCGCGCCGCTGCGCAAATTGATTCTTGCTCATGGGAAACGCCCCCGCCTCAGGGCCGCCATCTCGAGCGCCGCGTGGGCAAACTCCGTGCCCCGTTGGATCCGGCCACGGCAGCGCGCCTCCGCCTGGCGTCGACTGGCGGCCACAATTACGCCGTTGATCACCGGAATGCGGGTGTCAAGCGCCACTCGCAGCAGGCCGCGCATGGCCGCCTGCGCCACCAGTTCGTAATGCAGGGTCGCCCCCCGGATGATGACTCCGAGCGCGATGCAAACATCCGGCCGACGGGCGCACAGCAGTTGCACCGCGGACGGCAGTTCGTGGGAGCCCGGCACCCGGACCACGCGGATCCGCCGCTCGCTGACGCCGCCGCGGCGCAAAGCGTCCGTCACCTGCCGCAACAACGCGTCAACCAGCGGCGCGTTGAACCGCGCCGCCGCGATCCCCACGGTGAAGGACGCACCATTGACCATCGATCGACTGGGCGCATGCAGACTCATGGCGGCCCCCCCACCGGAGGGCGGACCGACGAACGCTGCAAACAAAAAGGCGTCCGCCGGCGATTTCCCCCGCCTGGGGCCCGGCCGGTGTCCCCGGAGGCATTCACAAGGGCACCTGCTCCACGATTTCCAGGCCGTATCCGTCGAGACCGATCACCTTGCGGGAGCTGTTGGATAGAAGCTGAATCCGGCCGAGGCCCAGGGCCCGCAGAATCTGCGCCCCCATGCCATAGTCGCGCAGGCTCATCGGGGAGATCCTCTCGCCCCGGGCGGCGTTCAGACGCCGCAGGAGCACCTCGCCGGCATTGGCCGGTTGCATGTAAAGCACCACTCCCCGCCCGGCCCGGGCGATTGCTTCCATGGCCGAGGCCAGCGCATGGCTGTTGCCCATCTCCTTGGCCCGAAAAACGTCGTTCAGCAGATTTTCGCTGTGCACCCGCACCAGCGTTGGTTCCGGACCGAGCGTCCCCATGGTCAAGGCGAGGTGCTGGCGGCCGTCGAGCCGACTCCGGTAGAGATGGAGCGTGAAGTCGCCAAATTCGGTGGCAAACGGTTTCACACAGACCAGTTCGATCAACTGATCGCGTTGAATCCGGTGTTCGATGAGTTGCGCGATCGAAATCATCCGCAGACCGAAACGGCGTTTGAATTCCGTCAATTCCGCCAGGCGTTGCACGGTGCCGTCGTCGTTGACCAGCTCGCAGAGCACTCCGGCCGGGGCGAGGCCGGCCAGAACCGCCAAATCGACCGCCGCCTCGGTATGGCCCGCCCGTTCCAGCACCCCCCCGGGACGGGCCCGCAACGGAAAGACATGCCCGGGCTGCACCAGTTGGTCCGCACGCGCCTGCGGATCGGCGAGAATGTGAATCGTGCGCGCCCGGTCCTGCGCACTGATCCCGGTGGTGACGCCCTCGGCGGCATCGACACTCACCGTAAAATCCGTCCGGCGCGACTCGCGGTTCTGGGGTACCATCGGGCTCAGCCCCAGGCGCCGCAGCTGCTGCTCCACCGTCGGCACGCAGACGTTTCGGCTGCAATAGCGGATCATCATGCCCACGCTTTGTGGCGTGGCTCCCGCCGCCGCCATGATCAGGTCACCCTCGTTCTCCCGGTCCTGATCATCGGTCACGATCACCAGGCGGCCGCCGGCAATCTCTGAGATTGCCGATTCCACACTGTCAAACGGAGGGCTGGAATCCACGGCGGGCATGGTGCAAAGACGGTCAAAATCTCGCGAAGATCGACGCCTGTCAATCGCTGGCAGCCCGGCCCCCCCGGCGCCGCGTGAGTCGCGCCAATCCGCCCCGTTAAACCCGAAGAACCGCCTGCCGCCATCCATTGCGCCGGGACGGCGGCGCCTCCGATCGGCTCCGCTATTCGTGAAAGTCGAAGATGTAGCTCTCCGCCGCGTTCTGGTTGTCGTCCACGAAGAGGAACAGGTAGAGTTTGAAGGAATACGGCGGGCGGACGAAGTACTGCGAGGTCAATGCCGTCCCTTCCGCGTTGGGCAGCAGCACCGTGCGCTCGTCGTGCGGCAGATAGTGTACAGGCCACCGCGCCGTCGCACGGGCAACGTCCACCTTGGTGGGCTTCTTCTTGGCATCGTAGAAAGAGAGGACGAACCGGTGATCAACCATTTTGAGGCCCAGGAAGCCGCCATTGGGACGGTTCAGCACCATTCCTTCGATCTTCGGTTCCGCCGCCGGTTTCTCGCCCTTCGGGGCGACGGCGGCACTGCGAACGTGATTTGCCGCGCCGGTTCCGGCCGAGGACACCGACGGGTCCCCCCGAGCCGACAAAACGACTGCCATTCCCATCCCCGCCCAAAACCACGCCCTTATCGCCCAACCAGATGCGGTCTTCATGTTTGAAACGATAGCCCAACTTAGCTCCGGTGGCCATGCCCGCAAGCTGCAATGCCCCGGCGGGTCGCGGGTTTACGCAGTTTTCGCACCGAATCCGCCGCGCGGTTCCCACCGGCCCCTCAGCGCCGCAACGGGCTTTTCCCTGACCCTTGACCACGCTTCCGGCTGTTCATGGCCATGGCCGAAAGTCAACGGGGTCCGCTAGTGGCGTGGCGTCGCGGACGACAATGCACTCCTCAGGGCCTCGAGGCGCGTCCGGTCGCCGGGGGCAGGGGCCGCCCTCAAACCTCGTTCGATCAGAGCGGTCGCTTCGGCACGGAGGCCGAGTGCCGCCTTCAGCGCCGCATCCTGGCAGACCAGATCGACCTCCTGCGGGAAATGCGCCACGCCTTCGTCGAGAACTGTCAGATCCGCCGCCGTCGGCGCCGCCGCCGCATGGGACCATACTTCAGCAATCGTCCGATAAATCTCCGGACGCGGCTTCAAGGCCCGCTCGCGTGCGGCCATCAGCAGCGTCAGCAGGCTCGCGGTGTCGGCCGTCCCCAGCCGCCCCTCCGGACCGGCGGTCGCAAGCGCCTGATCCAGACGGTACCGCGCCAGGTAGAGGTAGGGGCCGGGCAGCGAGGCGCCGTCCTTCACCGCCCGGTCGCAAAGCCGCCACATCGCGTCGGGATTCCGCTCCGCACGTTCCAACAGGCCCAGGGACGCATAGACCTGGGCATCCGCCTGTCCGCGCACCACCGCCGACAACAGTTCCTCGTCGGCATCGTCGTACCGACGGGCGAGGCGCATGGCATCGCCTTTTATCCGGGCGATTTCAGCATAAGTCGCCTTCCGCAAGGACACCGCCGGCACGGGCGGAAATCCGGGGTTGGGAGCAACCGCCTCCTGATAGGATCCGCCACGAAGATACCCGCGCAGGATGCGCCCCATCTGCGCGAAATTCATGCCAAAGCAGCGCTCGAACATCGCATCGGTCACCGGCTGCCGGCCCGCTTGCTCGACAAATTCCAGAAACGGCCGCACATACCGCTGCTTTTCGCCGAAGAGGCAGAGGTGGACAAAAGCGAACGACTCCATCGCGAAGGTGCTGCCGATCGGATCCAAGTACGCGGGTGAGTCATAGCCGACGGCGAACAAATCCGGCAAGGGGAGGAGCCGGCGTTTCTCGAAGAACAAGCTCAGCTCGGAGACGGGCTCCGTGGCGGCCGGCACCGCGATGGTGGTATTGGGCACCGCGCGATAGATCGTCACGAATTCGCCGGGTAGATGGGCGAACCGGATCGCCTTCGGCGCCACCTCGACCGTGGAGAACAGCTGCGCCATGCCTTCCGCGAACCATGCCGGCGCCCGCGGCCGGAGCTGGCTGAGCACCAGATGAACGTATTCCCGCCGCAGCGCCTGTTCCGAGTCGACCGGGACTTCGGCCCTGCCCGCCGGGTCTTGGGTCGCGGGCGGCGCCGCCAGCGGATTCGCGTACGGCCGGTTGTCCGCCCTCCCGATTCCGTGGGTTTCCCTGATCCACACGGTCTTGTCCTCCAGATCCTCGACAATCACCGCTTGATCAGCGTCCATCGCGTAGAAGCTGACGGAATCCCGATAGGAACTGTAGGCGCTCGCCGGTCGAAATTGGTCGAAGGCGTTGCGCCGACCGCACAACACCAACTCAACCGGACGCCGCCCCGCGACACCGAACCGGGGCATCATCCAGGCGAACACCTGCTCGAACCGGGCCAGACTCTCCGCCCACCGGCGCGTCGCCTTTTCGGAGGCGTTGCTCAGAATCTCGAATTCCCCGATCCGTCCATAAAGCCAATCGTCTTCCAGCGGGCGCAGTTTGAGTCTTTGCACCACATGGAACTCCGGCAGCCTCACGACGCCGCCGGCAATGACCGCGCCGGGCGCGACCGTTGAGTCGGAAGGGGTCACGGCGGGAGCACGCGACCAGCCAACCAGGGCCACTCCGGCCACAAGCGCCTTGAAATACCCACCAAAGGTCATGTCGCAATCTCCTCTCGTGAACGGTTATTCGAGGCGGACCGAGTGCTCCCGCCATTTCCGGCATTTCGCCTAGCTTTTCGAGCGCATGCCCTTTTGGAGCTCCGCCTTCCGCTGCCTCCAACCTGCCAGCCGTTCCGCGATATCCGCCTCGGCTCCCACGGTTTTCGGCGTGTAGAGCCGCACCGGTTTTTCGAGGTATTCCTGCCCGGAGATGGCTTCCTTGAACTCGTGGCTGTAGCGGTAACCCTTGCCATGGCCGAGACGCTTGGAGGCCTGGCCTCCGGAGTCGCGCAAGTGCGCCGGCACCGACTGCACCGGCTGCTCGGCCAGTGCTTTCTTCGCCGCCGCCAGCGCCTCCGTGGCGGAATTGCTCTTCGGAGCCGTGGCAACGTAGATGGTGGCATGAGCCAGGGTCAGCTCCGCCTCCGGCAGACCGATGAAATCGACCGCATGGTGCGCCGCCACCGCCAGGGGCAATGCCCGGGGATCCGCCAAACCGACATCTTCTGAAGCCAGAATGACGAGGCGGCGGGCAATGAATCGCGGGTCCTCCCCTCCGGCCAGCATCTTGGCCAGCCAGTACATCGCCGCGTCAGGATCGCCGCCACGGCAGCTTTTGATGAACGCCGAGATCGTGTCGTAATGCTCGTCTTCGTCGGCATCATAACGGATGCGCCGCTCGCGGGCGAACACCGTCAACTCGGCGGTCGTGATCTTGGCGCCCACCGGCAGGCTGAGGACGATGACCTCCAGCGCGTTGAGGGCCCGTCGCAGGTCGCCGTCGCACAGTTTCGCGAGGTCCGTGAGCACCTCGTCGCCGGCGGTGCAATGCTGGGAGCCCAAGCCCCGCTCTTCATCCGTCAGGGCGCGTTTGAGGACCGCCACCACGTCAGCCGGCGTGAGCGGATCCAAACGGAAGAGGTGGCTGCGGCTGAGCAGCGTCGGATTGACATAAAAGCCGGGGTTGTGGGTGGTGGCGCCGATCAACCGCACTATCCCCTCCTCCACGTCCGGCAACAGCAGGTCCTGCTGGGACTTGTTGAAACGATGCAGTTCGTCGATGAACAGAATCGTGGCGGCCTCGGGTTGCCGGCGCGCCCGGGTCAGCACCTCCCGCAACTCCGCGACGTTCGACATCACCGCATTGATGCGCACGAACCGGCTGTGGGTCTCGTGGGCGATGGCTTCGGCCAGCGACGTCTTGCCGCTGCCCGGTGGTCCGTAGAAGATCAGACTGCCAAACCGGTTGCTCGCCACCAACCGCGGCAGCAGGGCTCCGGGCTGAAGGATGTGCTCCTGACCGACCAACTCCGCCAGCATTCGCGGGCGGAGACGCGCGGCGAGCGGTTGCGCCTTCGTCCGCGGCCCGCCCGGACGGCCTTCCGGTTTAGCGGACGTCGCGAGCGGGGGCGTTGTCTCCTCCGCCTCAAAGAGGTCGCCCTGATCCCCGAGATTCATGACAATCCCCTCCTTGGCAGGAATCCCGTCGATTGGAAAGGCTGCAGAAAATGTGTTCGCTTTCGCGAATTTAATGATTACGAAAACCGCCATGCCACGCGGTGGACTCCCGGTCGCCCTCACGATCGCCGGCTCGGACAGCGGCGCCGGCGCCGGGATTCAGGCCGATCTGCTCACGTTCGCCGCCCTCGGGGTTTTCGGGACCACGGCGATCACCTGTCTGACCGCACAGAATCCCGACGGCGTCACCGGCATCGAAGTGCTGCCCGCGGAGTTCGTCGCCGACCAGATCGGACAGGTGCACCGGTATTTTCGGATCCGGGCGCTCAAAACCGGAATGTTGTATGCCGCCGGGATCATCGAAGCCGTGGCGGATTTCCTGCGCGCGAACCGACGGATCCCGGCGGTCGTCGACCCGGTGATGGTGGCGACCACGGGGGCGTTGCTGCTCAGGCCGGAAGCCCGCGCTGCCATGCGGGACCGCCTTCTGCCGTACGCGACCCTCGTCACCCCAAACCTGGATGAAGTCGCGGCGTTGCTGGGCCAGAGACCTGCGACCGTCAACGAAATGACCGCGGCCGGGCGCCAACTGGCGCGCGCCAACGGAGTTTCCTTTCTAATCAAGGGTGGTCACCTGTCGGGCCGCAAGCTCACCGATGTGCTGGTGTCGCCCGCGGGAACCGTCCGTTGTTTTACTTCGCCGCGCGTGGCGGGCATTTCCACCCATGGCAGCGGCTGCACCCTTGCGGCCGCCATTGCCGCCAACCTGGCGAAAGGCATGGGGCTGACCCGGGCGGTGGAGGCGGCCCGGATGTACCTGGGACGCGGTCTGCGCCAGGGTCTGGTGATCGGCGGCCGGCGATTCATCAACCACCTCCCGTGAGCCATGAGCCCGGGCCGCCACGGCCATCGCGCGCCGCTGCTGTGGCTTCTGCTCCCGTATATGGCGGGACTCGTCGCCGAGCGAATCCTCGCGGTGGCGCCGTCCCCCGTGCTCGCCACCGCCGGCATCCTCTCCGGGGTGTCGCTGGTCTGCGCCTGGAACCGGAGTTCGTGGGCCCGCCGGCTTTGGCCCCTGGCCCTGGGATCGACGGTCGCGCTCGCCGGTATGGCATACTCGCATCTGCGCCTCGCCCGTCCGGCCGTGTGGTCCACCCTCCCACCGCGGGAAGCCCGGCTGGACCTGCGAGTCCAGTGGGTATTCCCCTCGTCCGCGGCCGGGCGGCGGGTCAATGCCATCGGCCGGGTGACTAACACGGCCCCGCATCTGCGAGACTTGGTCGGTGAACGACTTTTCTTCACCTGCCCGTTGGCCCCGGGAGCATGTCCGCCGACCCGCTCCAGCGTGATCGCGGCCCTGGGGGTGCTGGAGCCGCTGCCGGATTCCGCCCCGGATGGCAGTTTCGCCGCCTATCTTGTGAATGCGGGCCTGGGCTTCCAACTAACCCGCGCGCGGCTGCTGGGCGAGGTTGCGCCACCGTCGGCCTACCGGCGGCTATGCGACCAAGCCGCCGGACGCCTGCACACCATCCTGGGCGAGGGACTCGCCGACCGACCCAGGCTCGCCGCCATCCTGCGGGCCATGCTCCTCGGCCAGATCCAGGAACTCGACGGCGAACAAAAAAACCTGTTCATGCAGAGCGGCACGCTTCACCTGTTCGCCATCAGCGGCCAGCACATCACGGTCATCGCGCTTGCGCTCCTGGGGCTCCTGCTCCTTCTGCGCGTTCCCCGGCTGCCGGCGGCGATCTTGGGGCTTGGGGCGCTATGGCTCTATGTCGACGTCACCGGCGCGAGTCCGTCGGCGGTGCGGGCGTTCCTGATGTGCACCCTGTTCATGACCGCTGTCACCCTGCGCCGTGCGGGCAGCGTGTTCTCCGCGCTGGTGGCCTCCGCGCTGCTGGTTCTGGCCGTCGACCCGGCGGCGCTGTTCAGCGCCAGCTTCCAGATGTCCTACGGCATCGTCGCGGCCCTGCTGCTGTTGGGGGTGCCCCTCGCCGAGGCAATGCAGGCACATTGGCCGCTTTTCCGCGATCTTCCGGAGGGATCCTGGCGGTGGCATCAGCGGCTGCGTGCGACGGTCTGGCGGTGGTTTCTCGGGCTGTTGGGGGTCGGTCTGGCCACCTCACTGGCCAGTACCATGACCACGGTGGAATTTTTCCAATTGCTCACCCCGGGGGCGTTGCCGGCCAACCTCGGACTGATCCCCATTTCCTCCCTGGTCATCGGGGCGGGTTTCGCCTCGCTGCTTTGCGGCCTCGCCGGCTTTCCGACGGGCAGCGCACTGTTCAACCACGCCGCGGCGCTGTTGCTGTGGCTGATGGATGCCCTGTTGCGGCAAGCAACGGCGATTCCCGGGCTTTTTGTCCCGGCGCGGTTCGCCCCCTCGTGGATCGGACCGGCCGGACAAGCGGCACTACTCGCCGTCTGTCTGGCCGGCTGCGCCTGGCAGTGGCGCAGGTCGCGCGGCGGGTTCTGGCCGCCTTTTATGCTGGTGGCGCTGGTCCTGGCACTGGGCGTGCGGTACGGGGCGCCGCGACCGGCGACCTTGACCACCGCCGCCCTTCCGCCAGCCTGTTCCGCGGCGAACGCACCCGCCACCCCACGAACCGCTCCACGATGAAAAGCGCCTACGAACTGGCCATGGAACGCCTCCGGGCCTCCGACCCGGACGCGGGTCCTCCGCTCACGGCCGAGCAAAAATCCAAGCTCGCCGAGATTGACCGCGTGTACCAAGGACGAATCGCCGAGCGGGAGATCTTCCTTCAGAAACAGCTCGCCGACACCCTGGCCGCCAGCAATTGGGAAGAGGCCGAAAAGATCAAGAAACAGCTTGCGAACGAAAAAGCGCGCCTCGAGGAGGAGCGGGAGGACGAAAAGAATCGCATCCGCCAAAGTGCGCGGCGGCCGGCTTGAAGGCCGGCGGATCAAACCGCAAACTCGAATTCCGCCTCCAACGTGTGATGATCGGAGGCGGGGGTCGGCGTCACGGCATGACCCACCGGACGCAGGTGGCGGCTGTAAAACACGTGGTCGAGCACATACGGACCGCGCCGCCAGGTGGGTATCGCGTCCTGCACGGTCTGGAAACCCACGGCGGCGAACTGACGCACCAGTCCGACATGTTTGACGACGTTGAAATCGCCGGCCAGCAGCGTGGGACCGGCAGAGGTGAGCAATTGATCGACCACCACCTGGCGCTGGCTCATTTCATCCTCGCCCCGGGCATTGATCATGAAGAACGCCAGCAGGTGGGTGTTGAAGACCTGCAGGGTGCGCCCGGCAAGCACGGTTTGTGCACCGATCAGGAGCCGGTCGGCTGGGGTCCTCTTCTCGCCGCGAAAATCAAACTCGACCCGCGGTGATGGCAGGTCCCGTCGCATCAATCCGCTCAACGGTCCGCGGGAAAAAATGGCAAGACCGATGCCGAAGGGCAGTTCCTGAGGGTCCGGCTTGGGGTAGGAAAAATAGCTGTTGTAGCCCGGGAGCGCGTCGCGAAGACGGGAGTAATTCGCGGGCGGATGAGGCTGTGCACCGTGCGGTTGGCACTGCTCCACTTCCTGCAGCGTCACGACATCCGCATTGTGTCTGCGGATCTCCCTGATTGTCCCGTCGAGATCAATGGGGGCGGCATCCGGGTTGGTGTCACTCCAGCTCTGGCCGTATTGGATATTGAACTGCAAAAGCTTGAACGCGCACATGACCTACGGGGAGTAACCAGAGCCAAGCAGAGGATTAAGTGTGAGAACACGATGCTTTGCCAGTGACTGCTGCCGGCCATCCGAAAGGCTGGTCGCACAGCGTCCGGCAAGCCCATGATCCACAGTAGATTGTAATATTTTGCGCCTGTCCGGCGTTCGCAAGCCAATTCGCTTCGAAGTCGCCCTTCACGGCGGACTTACTCCGGCTCCGCGGTGCCTTCCTCAATCCACGCCTTGGAGTCGGGCACAGCTTTGAAGAACTCACCAAGGGCGGCGCTCAGGTGTTCCGCGTATCGAAAGTGGGCCCCCAGCCCGGTACGCAGTTCCGCCTCGTAGATGAACTTGTCGGCGTGCGTGCTATGCTCGAATGGCGTCTGCGCTCCCAAAAGCAACGAATACACGTACGCCGGCGAATCCCGCATTAGCAATTCGCGGGTGAGTTCGCACTGGTCGTGCAGCAATCCGTCATGGCTGGCGCGAGGAACCTCGGGCGGCAGATAAAAGCCGGCTTGGATCAGCGGGGTATACCGGTGGCCGGTGCGGTGGCGGTTGAGGTCGCGGAGTTCCGCGATGGCCATGTTATTCCAGGCGAACGTCACGCGCGCGCGGCGCACGGCGACGCCGCACTGCCCATACCGATTGGCGCGATGCCGCAACGCCTCGGGCACGGATT
>JBJKRD010000414.1:0-3855 GCA_046704925.1 Opitutaceae bacterium
GAGGGTTTGCGTTTCATGATTTCAGAGCCTGCGTCGACGCTGATGCATTGCAAGTGCGTTCGCGGGAAGGGTCCCCCGCCCGGGCGCATTCGGGGTCAAGAAACCGGCGGCGGTGCCGATCTGGGTCCCGGGGCACGGTTTGCCTGGAAACGGTCCGAACCACCCCGGCCGCCTTTGGCTTTCCTTTGGCGGTTGCCTGCAGTATTGCTGACCGCCCGCCTCCCATGCCTGCCAGCCCGTTTGTCGCCGCCGGCGACCAGATCGAGATCCATCTCCCGGATGGGCGCACGTTGCGCGGACCGCGCGGCGCCACCGCCGAAAGCCTGCTGCAACCGCTCTTCGCGGAGCTGCCGGCCCCGCTGGTCGGGGTCGTTATCAACGGGGAGTTGCATGAGCTGACCCAGCCCATTGACCTGGAGGCGCGGGTGCAGCCGGTGACGATGGCCGACACCGACGGGGCGCGCATTTACCGCCGGTCGCTGACGTTTCTGCTGGAGGCGGCCTATATGCGCCTTTTCCCCGGCGCCCTCTTGTACGTCGAGCAGTCCGTGGTAACCGGCGGCTACCTGTGCAACTTGGGGGGACGCGGGGCGCTCTCGACGGAAGAGTTGCAGGCCCTCGAGGCCGAAATGCAGCGGCTGGTCGAGCGCAACCTGCCAATCACCCGGCGTGAAGCGAGCCTCGACGAGGCGATCGCCTGGTTCGAGGGCCGCCAGGATGAGGAGAAGACGCGGCTCATGCGCCACCGGCGCAAACCCACGGTCACCCTCTACCGGCTGGAGGACTGCGTCGATTACCATCACGGCTACATGGTGCCGTCCACCGGCTACCTGCGGTGGTTCGAACTGGCGGCCCTGAACGGGGGCTTTGCGCTGCGCTACCCGCGGCAGCACACGCCGGGACGGATTTTGCCGATGGTCGAATTCCCGAAACTGCTGGCCGCGTTCCGCCGGTACGGCGACTGGCTCGACCGGCTGGGAATCTCCAGCGTCGGCGCGTTGGACGACGCCATCCAGGCCGGCCGGAGCCGCGAGGTGATTCTGGTGGCCGAGGCGCTGCACGAGCAGCACATCGCGGAGATCGCCCGCCAGATCGCCGACCGGCGGTCGCAGGCGCGGCTGGTGCTGATCTCCGGGCCGTCGTCCTCGGGCAAGACCACTTTCTCGCGCCGGCTCGCGGTCCAGTTGCTGGCGCTGGGCCTTTCGCCTTACGCGCTGGAGCTGGACCACTACTTTGCCGATCGCGAACACACGCCCCGCGACGCGAACGGCGAACTGGATTACGAGACGATCGACGCGCTGCGCCTCCCGCAGCTCGCCGCGGATCTGGGGCGCCTGCTCGCCGGCGAGGAGGTGCGGCTGCCGCGCTTCAGCTTCTCGGCCGGCCGGCCCGAGCCCGGCGACGTCGTCCGCCTGCGGCCCGACCAGCTGATCATCCTCGAGGGCATCCACGGCATGAACCCGCGGCTGCTGCCGCCGGCGCTCGGAGCGCAGTCGTTCCGGATCTACGTCTCGGCACTGACCCAGCTCAATCTCGACCGGCACAACCGGGTGTCGACCACCGACACGCGCCTGATCCGCCGGCTGGTGCGCGATGCCCGGGATCGCGGCTACACCGCGACCGACACGATCGGCCGCTGGGAATCCGTGCGCCGCGGCGAGAAGCTGCACATCTTTCCGCACCAGGAGCACGCCGACGTCATGTTCAATTCGGCGCTGGTCTACGAGCTCGCCGCCCTGGGCCCGTTCGCGGAGCCGCTGCTGCGCCAGGTGGCCCACGGCACCCCGGAATACGTCGAGGCCCAACGCCTGCTGGCGTTCCTCGACTGGTTCCTGCCCGTCAGCCTGGATTGGATTCCGGACAACTCGATCCTGCGTGAATTCGTCGGCGGCTCGATCCTGAAGGACTTCAAGGTCTGGGGCGGGTGAGCTCAGGTGGCCGAGGGCGTTGAACCACTGATGGACACTGATCGGCACTGATGAGGGTGCACGCGCATCTCCGGCCGAAGCGGGACTCCATCAGCGACCATGAGGGTTCAGCAGTGGTGGATGAGGATGGTTGGGCGTTGGGCGTTCAGGGCGGCACCACTGACGCACACTGACTGACACTGATCTTCTGGCTCCAACACCCACCGACCGCGTCATCCCAAGCCCTGACTCCATCAGTGATCATCAGTGGTGGGAGTTGGATGTTGAGCGTTGAGCGCTGAAAGCTGGGCGTTTGATCCCGCTCTCAGCCGCCGCCGGGCGCCGCGTCGCGCGCGGCCTCGTCCGTTCGCAGCTTCACCTGGCGATCGAGTTGGTAGCGCTCGCGCACGGCCTGGAAGGCGGCCAATTGCGTGGCGGACAACAGCCCTTTGGCGCCGGCATCCACGGCGGCCCAGTCGATGGCGCCCTGAGGCATGGCGGGGTTGCCGCGCCGGCCGACCCGGCGATGGTCGGTCACCAATTGCAGCAGTTGATCGCTCTGCTCGGTGGAGAGCGGGGCGCCGGCAAGGCTGAGATCGCCGGCCATCGACACCAGGAGGTCTCGGGGAGAGGGTCCGCGGATGGCGACCTGCGAGAGCAGGTAAAGCTGGAATTGCCGGAAGCCGGCGTCGCCCAGCATTTCGTGGAGCTGGCGAAACGCCTCCCCCTGTTTCTCACCGGCCACCTCCAGCACGTCGGGATCCGTGCCCTCGGTGCCCGTCGCGTGCGCCGCAGTCAGGACCTGGCAGATTGCCGCCTGCGCCGCGACCATATGTTCCTCAAACCGGGCGACCTGGTCCGGCGAGAGGCCCAGCTGCCGGTAAAGCGGAGCAAAGTCGATTCCAAGTTTGGCCCGATATTGCCGCAGCAACAGGCTGACGAATTCCGGGTTGCCGAAGAGCGCCGGCGGGATGGATTCCCACGCGAAGGATCCGTCCCGGCGGCCGGCGGTGGACGGGCGGGAGCGTGCCGAGGTCGTGCCCCGCGGCAAGGCCGTTTCGGGAACGCGTCCGACTTCACGCGGTTGCTCCTCGAGACGGGTCACGCGGGCGCGCAGGCTGTCCCGCTCCCGGCTGACCACGGCGAGGGCCGACGACGCGCGGCCGACGGCCCGAAATTCCAAGACGGCCATGCCGATCCCGGCGACGGCCAGGGTTGCCGCGACGCCGATGACAATCTTGGAGGTGCTCATGGTTATGAACAATCCGCGGCGGACGCGCCGATCACCCGCCTGGCGCATCAATTGCGGGACGGTGCCGAACCGGCCGCCGGAGCGGATCCGGTCCCCGCCGGGGTCGCCGACCGGAGGCCGGCAACGGAAGCCGCTTGCGTGTAGGCATTGACCTGGCGTTCGAGCTCGTAGCGCGCCTGGACCGCCTGGAACGCGGCGAGTTGCGCGGGAGACAGTACGCTCTGCGCCTGGGCGTCCACTGCGGGCCAGTCGATGGCCCCCTGCGGCAGCGCCGGATTGCCCTGGCGGCCGATCCGCCGGTTGTCCGTGATCAATTGCAGCAACTGATCGCTCTGGTCGGCGGTGAGCGGCACGCCCGAGAGGCTCAGATCGCCCGCCACCGTGCCCACCATTTCCCGCGGTGAGTGCCCGTCGATGCTGGCAAACGCGAGCAGGTATTGCTGAAACTCGCGATAACCGGCGTCGCCCAGAAGGGCGTGGACCTCGTTGAACGCTTCCACCTGTTTGGCGAAGGCGGCGTCCAGCACCGCCGGCTCCGCGATCGAGGTCCCCATGGCGTCCGCCGCGCCCAGCACCTGGCAGATGGTCGCCTGTCCCGCCATCATGGTATCCTCGAACCGGGCGATCTGCTCGGGCGTGAGGTGCAGCCGCCGAAACAGCGGCGCAAAATCGGATTTGAGCCGGACCTGGTACTGG
>JBJKRD010000415.1:0-24238 GCA_046704925.1 Opitutaceae bacterium
TTATTACACCCCGCCCCCGGGCGGCCGCCGGGGGCTGGCTCCGGATGATTCCCTTCCCGGTCGACACGGCGGCGTGAGGATGGCGCACCGCGAGGGTGGCTCATTTGACTTTCTGGATGACTCGGGCATTATCAAGCGGTCCGCGTCGTCCAGTATCCCCTTCCATGGCGCGCCATCCCGCCAGCGCTCACAGGGCCGGTTATTTGCTCCGAAACGCCATCGCGGCGTCGCTGGCGGCCATCACGTGCACCGCGGCGTTCGGCGACTCGCTGCAGGGCCTTCTGGATAGCGGGGAATTGGCGCGATCCAACAATCCCGTCGCGGCGACCTTTTTTGCGGAACAGGCGTCGGGCCGGCTTCCGCCCGGCCTCGCCGCCGAGGCGGGGAGACAGCTCAAGCTGTCGCTGCGGCATCAGACCGATTCGATGTCGCTGATGATGCAGATGGCGTTCGGCAACAAGGGCGGCCGGGCGACCCAACAGGTCATGGACCAATCGAAGCGGGCGGGGGACCCGACCAGGATGGCCTTCAACCTGGCGTTGGGCACGGCGGGAATCTCCGGCGCGACCCAGCAGCAGATCACCCAGCGCCAGATTCAAGGGATGCACGAGGAAATGATCCAGGGATTTGCCGATCCGTGGATTCGCGGGGTCGAGGCGGCGCGGGCGTTGGAACGGCTGGGCGACGCGCAGTCGGCCGGGCGTTTCTACATGAATTGCATCCAGATCATCTCCGCGGATTGGATGAAGGACGCGGCGCTGAACGGCATTCTGGACATGGGCGGCCGGCGGGCCTTCACCCTGCTTTCGTGGATGGCGGACAACGCGGAGAAGATCTCGGTCATGGCGGTGATGGGGATGGGGCCGTCCAACCCGGGGCAGAATGGGCCCGAGCACGGGACCGTCGCCCTGCGGGGGGCGGCATTGCGCGGCCTGGGGTTTCTGGTCGGATCCGAACCGCTCTCGCTGGAGCAGCGGGCGGCGGCCCTGGCCCGTTTGCGACGCTACGCCGCCGGCAGCGAGAACGCGGCCTATTTTGCCGACGCGGCGACCGGTTTGGGACGCACCCGGGATCCGTCGGTATTGGGCGATTTGCACCGGCTGGAGGGTTGGCGGAAGGACCCGCAGGTCGCGGAGGCGGCGGAGGCCGCCCTGGCCGTCAATTTCCACGACGCGGCGGCGGCGGGCCGCCTGCGCCGGGCGCTGCATTCGAAGAATTCCGACGAGGTCATGCGGGTGCTGCCTTTGTTGCTTGAGGCTGGCGATGCGGAAACGCAGGAGTGGGCGGTTCACACCGTGACCGCGCGCCGGTCCAGCGAGGATATCAATCCCGACTTGCGGCCGCAGATTGTGCGCGAGCTGGCGGCGATGCCCGAGGGCCGGGGGCGGGCGCTGCTGGAACGAATCGCCGCGCAGGGGGCGGGCAACGACTGGCTGCAGGCCTGGGTCGCCGTGGCGCTGCTGGAACTCGGCGATGGCACGCAACTGCCGGCCGTGCGGGCCGCCGTGGCCAAGACCCATTGGACCTTGGACCGGCCGGGCTTGAAGTATTATTGGAGCCGCATCCGGCCGTTTATCAGTCTCGCGGCCGGGGCGGCGCTCGGGGCGCCGGTGTCCCCGCGCCAGATCGCGCAGGTGGTGGGGAACCTGGCTTCGCAGGAACTCGCCCGGGTGCGCGGCAAGGCGAGCGACCGCGAACTGGTGAGCATCCAGATGCGGTGGCAGGCGGCGGCGGCCTTGGGCCATGTCGATGATCCCGCAGCGGTCGCGCTGCTCAGTCAGTTGCTCGACGACAGCGAACCGTCCGTCCGCATGAGCGCGGCCGCCGCCCTCGCCGTGTCGCCGAATGCAGAGGCCCTGGCGGGCATCGTGCACGCGCTGAACGTGGACTTCGGCGGGGAAAATGGCGTGGCCCGCGGCCCCGAGATCCGGGCGGCATTGCTCCGTTCGGCGGTACTGCGCTTTCCCGGCAACCCCCGCACCCATCAGCTCTGTGTCGACGCGGCGGCGGACGCGGACCCCGGCGTCCGTTTCATCGCGTCCGCGGTGCTCGCGGAGAATCCGTGAGGCGACCCCGACCGGCGCGCGCGCGTCTTTCCATCATCAACGAAAGGTCCACTCCCATGCACAAACTGCGCAGACTGGTATTGGTCGGCTTGGCGGTCGCGGCGCTGCCCGCGGTCCGGGCCGCCCTGCAATTCACGGAGGTTTCCTCCTTTGGCTTCGGCTCCGACGACACGAAGATTCAGGTCCTGATCGAGGGCGACCATGTCAAGGCCACCATCCTCGAGAACCGTTCCGAGTTTCCCCCCGCGGGCTCCTACATGCTGGGCACGGCCGGCGGCCAGATGTACCTGGTGTTGCCGGCGAACCAGGCGTACACCCAATTCGACCGAAGCCAGCTCGCGGGCATGGGCCAACAGGGCACCGACTCGATGAAACAGGCCCGGGCGAAGCAGCAGGAGATCGGAATGACGAGCACGGTGGAGAATTACAGGTTTGAGAAGGTCCTCGACGAGGCGGGGCCCCGGATGTTCGGCTATCCGACCCGGCACTATCGATACGTGCTGAGCTACAAGGAAGTCATGCACATGAAGGGCGCGCCCCGGCCGATGACGACCACCTACACCGAACAGTACGAGTTCTGGGCGACCAAGGCGATCGGGGAGCTGTCCAAGGCGTACGAAAAGCTCAAGTCGATGCACGCCCGCCCGACCGATACCGGGGACGAAGCCGCGAACAAGGTGGCGGAGGCCGAACGAGTGATGGCCGACCAGGGCTTTGCCCTGAAGAGCATCCATACCCACAAGGTCTCGCAGGGCGGCATGATGGGTTTCATGAGTTCCCTGGGACGGTTGGGTCGGTCCCACGACGGCGGGGGTTCGGTGAGTAAGGACGAGATTGTGGCGCTGGCGCAGGTGGACGCTCCCCGCGATGCGTTCGAGTTGCCGAAGGATTTTCAGGAGGTCGACATGATGAGCCTCTTCACGGCGGCTGGCGGCCAGATGCCCAATCTGAACTCGATGCCCGGAGGCAAGCAGCGCCAGGCGCCGCCGCAGATGCCCGACCTGAATTCCCAATAGGATGAATCGATCGCGGGAAAAAGCTTGTAATCCCCGGAAGGCTTGCCGAATCTAGTACTCCCTCCCGCCAAAATGACATCAGTTGAGCTTAGCTCCTGGTGTCATGCGCCCGGCCTCCTCCCAGGCCGGGCGCCCTTTTTTCTGCGGAGATAACCGGCCCCGCCGGCTCTGCTCGTGGCCGGATTCGGGTGGCTTCGGGCCCGCCAATCCAGGTCGGGCGGAATCGTCAACGGATGACCGCACCGCGCGGGCGAAATTTGGCCTTGCGTTGCGTCGAGCGGGCATGTTTCCCTGACCCTCCTTTTTCTCTCTTAGCGCCGCGCGTTTTCAGTTCCTGCTGAACAATGCTTTTTGGACCGCGAGTTTGGGGGCCAAATCCCGAATTTCGCGGGCCGTCTTTTTTTTCGCGAAAAACGCTTGCCGGTGGTGGCTCCTCTGGTAGCGTTCGCGACTTTTCCCTCCATCTCATTCATCTGTCCCAAGTCTCTACATGCCAACCATCAACCAACTCGTGAGGAAGGGTCGTCGGCTGATCCGCGCCAAATCCAAGGCGCCGGCTCTGCAGGGCAACCCTTTCCGCCGCGGCGTCTGCGTGCAGGTCATGACCCGCACGCCAAAGAAGCCCAACTCCGCCATCCGCAAGGTGGCCAAGGTGCGCCTCACGAATGGTTATGAAGTCATTTCCTACATCCCCGACGAGGGTCACAGCCTCCAGGAGCATTCTATCGTGCTGGTCCGGGGCGGGCGCGTCAAAGACCTGCCGGGTGTTCGTTACCACATCGTCCGCGGCACGCTCGATGCGACCGGGGTGGAGAAACGGCGGCGCAGCCGTTCGAAATACGGCGTGAAGCGTCCCAAAGAGGCGAAGAAGGCCTGAGCGCCTGAGGAGAAATCTGCATCATGTCACGCCGTCACCGAGCCGAGAAGCGGGAGACCATCCCGGACATCCGTTACCGGAGTCCGTTGGTCGCGCACCTGACGAACATCATCATGGAACGCGGCAAGAAAAGCCTCGCGCAGCGCATCGTCTACGGTGCCTTCGAGCGGGTGAGCGAGAAGCTGGGCAAAGGCGACCCGGTCGACCTGCTGATCGGGGCGCTGGAGAATGCCCGGCCGCTCCTGGAAGTGAAAAGCCGGCGGGTGGGGGGCGCGACCTACCAGGTGCCGGTGGAGATTTCCTATGAGCGCCAGGAGAGTCTCGCGCTCCGCTGGATTGTGGCTGCGGCTGACAGCCGCAAGGGCGTGACCATGCAGGACGCCCTCGCCGCCGAGATCGTCGACGCTTACAACAACACGGGCACCGTCGTGAAAAAGAAGGAAGACACCCACAAGATGGCCCAGGCCAACCGCGCCTTTGCCCATCTTCGCTGGTAACCCGCGTCTCCCCGCATGTCCGCCACCCTGCAGATCGTCACCGACAAGGCCCGGCTCTCGCCCGCCAACGCGCCGCAACGTCCCATGCCGATGGAGTGGACGCGCAACATTGGCATCGCGGCGCATATTGACGCCGGCAAGACGACCACCACCGAACGCATCCTCTATTATTCCGGGGCCGTGCACAAGATGGGCGAGGTGCATGAGGGGACGACGGTCACCGACTGGATGGAGCAGGAGCGCGAACGCGGCATCACCATCACCGCGGCCGCCATTTCCTGCGCATGGATTCCGACGGTCGGGCCGTTCGCTCCGATCAAACATCGCGTCAACATCATCGACACGCCGGGCCACGTGGACTTCACGGCCGAGGTGGAGCGCTCGCTCCGGGTGCTCGACGGCGCCGTCGCGGTTTTCTGCGCGGTGGGACGGGTCCAACCGCAGTCCGAGACGGTGTGGCGCCAGGCGAACAAGTACCGGGTGCCGCGCCTCGCCTTCGTGAACAAGATGGACCGCGTGGGGGCCAATTTCTTCGCCTGCGTCGACGAGATGCGCAAAAAACTGAACGCCAACGCGCATCCCCTGTTCCTGCCCATCGGGGCGGAGGAGAAATTCCGCGGCCTCGTCGACCTCGTCCAGATGAAGGCGTATCTGTTCGACGACAATCCGGACGATCCCCTCGGCCTAAGCCCCACGCTCACGGACATCCCGGGCGATTTTCTCGCCTCGGCCAAGAAGTACCGCGAGAAGCTCGTCGAGGCGGTGGCCGATTGCGACGATGACATCGCCCACAAGTACCTCGAAGGCGCCGAGATCGGGGTGAACGAGCTGATGGTGGGCATTCGCAAGGCGACGGTCGCCCTCAAATTCTGCGGTGTGATTCCCGGCTCCGCTTTCAAGAAGAAGGGCGTGCAACGCCTGCTGGACTGCGTGATCAACTACCTGCCGAGCCCGCTCGATCTGCCGTCGACCAAGGGTCAGAATGGGGAAGGGCAGGAGGCGGAGGCGCTGGCCGACGACCGCGAAAAGACCGTGGCGCTGGCCTTCAAGTTGTGGAGCGATCCCTATGTCGGGCGATTGATTTTCGTGCGCGTCTACCAGGGCCGGTTGACCCGGGGCCAATCGGTGTACAACCCCCGCACCCGGCGCAACGAACGCATTTCGCGCCTGCTGCTCATGCGGGCCATGGACAAGGAGGAGATCGACGTGGCGTATGCCGGCGAGATTTGCGCCGTCATCGGGCTCAAGGATGTGATCACCGGCGACACGCTGTCGGACGACGAGGCGGACATCCGGCTGGAACCGCCGACCTTTCCCGAGCCGGTCATCTCGATGTCCATCGAGCCGAAGTCCAAGGCCGACCAGGAGAAGATGGGCACCGCCCTGCAACGCCTGTCAGCCGAGGATCCTACGTTCCGCACCTTCACCGACACCGACACGGGACAAACCATCATCGCCGGCATGGGCGAACTGCACCTCGAGATCATCCGGGACCGCATGTTCCGCGAATTCAAGGTGGAGGCGGACGCCGGCAAACCGCAGATCGCGTACCGGGAGAGCGTCACGGGCCAGGCCGACGGCGAGGGCAAATTCATCCGCCAGTCGGGCGGCCGCGGTCAGTACGGGCACGTGTGCATCCACCTCGAGGCGAACGCCAAGGGGAAGGGGATCGAGGTCATCAACGAGATCGTCGGCGGCGCCATTCCCAAGGAATACATCAAACCCTCGACCGAGGGGATCCTGGAGGCGGCCAACAACGGCGTGGTCGCCGGCTACCCGGTGATCGATTTCAAGGCGCGGATCGTCGATGGTTCGTTTCACGAGGTGGATTCTTCGGAACTCGCCTTCAAGATGGCCGGTATTTTCGCGTTCAAGGACGCGATGGCCAAGGCCCGGCCGATCCTGTTGGAGCCGATCATGAAGATCGAGGTCACGGTCCCCGAGGAATACCAGGGCGATATTCTGGGCGACATCAGCCGCCGGCGCGGACACATCCAGGGCATGGATCTGCGCGACGGCGCCAGCATCATCACCGCCTTGGTGCCGCTGGAGACCATGTTTGGTTACGCCACCGACATCCGGTCCCTTTCCAAGGGCCGCGCCTCCTATTCCATGGAACCCTCTCATTTCGACCAAGTGCCGGCGCAACTCCTCACCAAGATCGTCGAGACATCGTCCAAGGCTCCGGCCCGGGCCTAACCCTGATATTTCTGCCACGCCATGAAAGGCCAGCGCATCCGCATCAAACTCCAAGGCTTCGACTATCGCGTCATCGATCAGTCGGCTTCGGAAATCGTCGAGACCGCCAAGCGCTCCGGCGCCCGCGTCTCGGGTCCCATCCCCTTGCCGACGATCATCGAGAAACTCTCGGTCAACCGCTCCCCCCACGTGGACAAGAAGTCGATGGAGCAGTTCGAGGCGCGCACCCACAAGCGCCTCATCGACATCATCGAGCCCACCGCCCAGACCGTCGACGAATTGAAGAAGCTCAACCTGCCATCCGGCGTCGATATCACGATCAACGTATAAGACCGACCACCTGACAGACAGTTAGCAGCCCCGTCGGGCTCACCGACGGCCATTGCTAATGTAGGTCTCATGAAACGGAACTCTCCACCTACCGCTTAGCCCATGATCGCAACGCTATTAGGCAAGATGATCGGGATGACGCAGGTCTATGACGCCGAAAACGTCTTGGTCCCCGTCACCGTGGTCGAGGCCGGTCCCTGCCCCGTGGTGCAGGTCAAGACCGCCGAGACCGACGGCTACAATGCCGCCCAGCTGGGCTTCGCCAGCCGCAAGCTCAAGAACAGCAGCAGGGGCGAGCTCAACCACGCCAAGAAAGCCGGCCTGACGGCGGCGCCGCGGCGGCTGTGCGAGGTCCGCCTCGCCGGGACGCCGACGGTCAAGCCGGGCGAGCTGATCAACGTCACGGTCTTCAAGGAAGGCCAGTTGGTCGACGTGATCGCGGTGTCCAAGGGCAAGGGCTTCCAGGGCGTCGTCAAGAAGCACGGCGTGGCGGGCGGGCCGGCGGCGCACGGGTCGATGTTCCACCGGCGCATCGGCTCGATCGGCATGCGGCAGACTCCCGGCCGCTCCTGGAAAAACCAGGCCATGCCGGGGCATCTCGGCGCCGAGCGGTGCACCGTGCAGAATCTCCGCGTCGTCAAGATCCTGCCGGAAAAGAACCTGCTCCTGGTGAAGGGCGCGGTGCCGGGCGCCAGCGGGGACGATGTCATTGTCCGCAGCGCCATCAAGGGCCAGCCCCGGGCCGCGCAATAAATCCCAAGGAATTTCGGCTCCATGAAGCTCAAAGTCTATACACCCGATGGCAGTCAGAGCCGCGAAGCCGATTTCGGCATCCCCACGTTCGAGGGCGACCGCGGTCTGCAGGCTGTCAAGGAGGTGGTGGTGGCCCATCAGGCCAACGCCCGCCTCGGCACCCATTCCACCAAGCGCCGCGGCGAGGTCCGGGGCGGGGGCAAGAAACCGTGGCGCCAGAAGGGCACCGGCCGGGCCCGCGCCGGCTCGAACCGGTCTCCGCTTTGGGGCGGGGGCGGTGTCGTGTTCGGGCCCAAGCCGCGCGACTATGGCAAGAAGATCAACGGGCAGGTGAAGGCGCTGGCCTTCGGCCGGGCGCTTTTCGACCGGGCTGCCGCGGGAGACCTCGACGTCATCGAGGAATTCCAGGCCAATCCCGCCAAGACCCGCGTCATGCACCAGCTGATCACCCGCATCGCGCCGCAGGGCCGGGTGCTCATCGTCGACGATCCTTTCGCCCCCGAAATGCGGCGCGCGGCGCGCAACCTCGGCCGCGTGTCCCTGCAGGAGGCGGCCCGCCTGAATACGCTCGATCTCTGCCAATACCAGAAGATCGTCGTGTCGACCCGGGCCCTGGAAAAAATCATCGCCCGTGCAAGCGCGGCTGATGGAGGCAACTGATGATCAATCCCGACCAAGTGCTCAAGGCGATGCGCCTGACTGAGAAGTCGAACAAGCTGTCCTCCGAACTGGGCCAGTACACGTTCGAGGTGGCCCCAGGCGCCAGCAAATTCACCATCCGCGACGCCGTCGAGCGGACGTTCAAGGTCACGGTGACGCGCGTCAACATCCAGAATGTCCGCGGCAAGCCCCGGCGCAGCCGTCGCGGCCTGCCCAGCCGGACGTCCGATTACCGGAAGGCGGTCGTGACGCTCAAGGAGGGTGACAAGATCGAGCTCGTCTGAGCCGCCTCGCCGACCCGGGAGAACCCACCATGCCACTCAAGATTTTCCGTCCCATCACGCCGACGCTGCGCTACACCGAGCTCAACCGCCCGGTGGAAATCGCGGACAAACGTCCCGAGCGCAGCCTGGTCGAGCACAAACCCAAGACCGGTGGCCGCAATTGTTACGGCCGGCTCACGTCGCGCCGGCGCGGCGGCGGGCACAAACAATTGTACCGGATGATCGATTTCAAGCGGTCGCGGCTCGGCACGCCCGCCCGGGTGCAGGCGATCGAGTTCGATCCCAATCGGACCGCCTTGATCGCCCTCATCGCCTACCACGATGGCGTGAAGAATTACATCCTCGCGCCCCGGGGCTTGAAGGTCGGCGATTCCGTCGTCAGCGCCAACCAGTGCGAGAGCAACGAATACCGGCCGGGCAACGCGTATCCGCTGGCGGCGATCCCGCCCGCCACCCGCGTGCACGCGGTCGAGCTGATCCCGGGTCGGGGCGCGCAGCTGGCGCGATCCGCCGGGGTGGGCTTGGAGCTGGTCGCCGTGGAAAACGGCTACGCGCAGCTCAAGATGCCGTCCGGGGAGATCCGCCTGGTCGACCCCCGTTGCCGCGCGACCATCGGGGAGGTCGGCAACGCCGATCATTTCAACGAGTCGCTCGGCAAGGCCGGACGCAACCGCTGGCTGGGTCGCCGGCCCCGCGTCCGCGGCATGGCGATGAACCCCGTGGACCATCCCAACGGCGGTGGCCAGGGCAAATCCAAGGGCGGCGGCGGACGGCAGCAGGTCGTCTCCCCGTGGGGCCAGCTGGCCAAGGGCTTCCCCACGCGCCGACGCTCGAAACCCTCCGACAATCTGATCCTGATCCGGCACAACGGCCGCCCGCCGCGGGGCCGGAAATGAGTCCACCCGACGCTCCCTAACCCCCAGCGCTTTTCTCCACCATGGCCCGTTCCATCAAGAAAGGTTACTTCGTCGACTCCCACCTGATGGTGAAGATCGAAAAGGCCAGCAAGGCCAGCTCGCGCAAGCCCATCCAGACCTGGTCCCGCCGCTCGACGATCACGCCCGATTTTGTCGGCCACACCTTCAACGTCCACAACGGCAAGGCGTTCGTCGCGGTGTATGTGACCGAGAACATGGTCGGGCACAAACTCGGCGAGTTCGCCCCCACCCGCATCTTCAAGGCCCACGGTGGCATGACCCGGAAGGAGATCTGAGTCCGGCCGCCGCCCAACCGCGAGACCCATCATGGAAGTCCAAGCCTTAACCCGTTACGCGCGCATGTCGCCGAAGAAGGTGCGCGAAGTCGCCCGCCAGATCCAGGGCCGCAAGGCCCCGGCGGCCGTCGATCTGCTCACGCTGATTCCGCGCAAGTCCGCCCGCCTGGTCCTCAAGACCCTGAAGAGCGCCATCGCCAACGCGGAGAACGATCCCAAGGTCAACCTGACCGCCGACCAGCTGGTGGTGCACCGCGCCCTCGTCGAGAACGGCCCGGTCCTGCGCCGCTACAAGGCGGGTCCCCGCGGTTCCGCCATGCCGCGCCGCAAGAAGATGTCGCACCTCCGCATCGTGCTCACCGGCGAAGCGAAGAAGAACTGAAACCCCCGTCCGCTCCCGCCCGTCGACCAACCACCGCTCCCATGGGTCAAAAGACACATCCCGTCGGCTTCCGTCTCGCCGTCAACCGCAACTGGCAGTCCCGCTGGTATGCGAGCAAGAAGGATTTCCCCGCCCTCCTCGAGGAGGACCAACTCATCCGCCAGAAGCTGATGGAAAAGCTCCGGCAGGCGTCCGTGCCCCGCATTTTCATCGAGCGCGCCTCCAACCGTGTCCGCGTGAAGATCTTTACCGCCCGTCCCGGCATCGTCATCGGTCGCAAGGGGCAGGAGATTGAGAAGATCAAGGAGGACCTCGCCAAGCTCACCGGCAAGGAGATCCTGCTGGACATCCAGGAGGTCAAGAAGCCCGAGATCGAGGCGCAGCTCGTGGCCGAGAATGTCGCCCTGCAGCTGGAACGGCGCATTGCCTTCCGCCGCGCCATGAAGAAGGCGGTGGAGATGGCGATGACCCTGGGGGCCGAAGGCATCCGCATCCAGTGCTCGGGCCGGCTGGGCGGCGCCGAGATTGCCCGCCGCGAATGGCAGCGCAAGGGGCGCGTGCCATTGCACACCCTGCGGGAAAACATCGATTACGGCTTTGCGGAGGCCCGCACGCTGTATGGCAAGATCGGCGTCAAATGCTGGATCTGCAAAAAAGACGCCGACATGACCAACTGACCGGCCGCCGCGCCGGCATCCCTTTTCGACCGCATTTCCCACCATGGCTCTCGCACCCGCCCGCACCAAATACCGCAAGCTGCAGAAAGGCAGCCTGGCCGGCATGGCCAGCCGCGGCAACACGCTCGTCTTCGGCGAATTCGGCCTCCAATCCCTGACCCGCGGCCCCATGACCGGCGCCCAAATCGAGGCGGCGCGCATTGCCATTTCCCGGCACCTCAAACGCAAGGGCAAGCTCTGGATCCGGGTGTTCCCGCACAAGCCCATCACCAAGAAGCCCGCGGAAACCCGTATGGGCCACGGCAAGGGGCCGGTGGAGTATTACGTGGCGCAGGTCAAGCCGGGCGCGGTGCTTTTCGAGCTGGGCGGCGTCGCCCCCACCATCGCCAAGGAGGCCTTCCGCTTGGCGGACACCAAGCTGCCCTTCAAATGTCGGTTCATCACGCGCGAGGGAGCCGTGGTGTGATGCCGGCCGCTATTCCGCCCCTGACCTTGAAGTCGCCATGACCACGAAAGAAATCCGCGAGCTCTCGATTCCCGAGCTGGAAACCAAGCTGCGCGACCTCCGCAGCGAGCTGCTCCAGCTTCGCATGCGCAAGCAGGTCGGCCAGGTCGAGAAGCCGCATTTGTTGCGGGTGCACCGCAAGGACATCGCCCGCATGGAAACCATCCTCCACGCCAAGAAGAAAACGCCGGCGCCGGCCGCCTGAGACGCGCGCCCCCAACCCTCCTTCCCATGTCTGTTCCCACCCGCAACAAGCGCAAATCCTTTGTCGGCTCCGTCACCAGTCGCATGGGTGACAAGTCCGTCAAGGTCACGGTCCCGTTCCGGACACCGCACCCGCGCTATCAGAAGGTCATCAACCGCCAGACCGTCGTGCACGCCCATGACGAGAAGAACGAGACCAAGGTCGGCGACAAGGTCGAGGTCATGGAAACCCGTCCGATCAGCCGCCTGAAGCGCTGGCGGATCGTCCGCATCGTCGAGGCCGCCAAGACCGCGATTCCGCAGGCCGTGTCCGAGGAGGATGTCGCCCAGACCGTTCCCACCAAGCTGAACGCGGCTCCGGCTGTCGCCGAAACCGCCCCGCCGGCCTGAACCCGCCGCCAGCACGTCATCATTCGGAGGCATGTCATGATTCAACTGCGCTCTATTCTCGAAGTCGCCGACAACACCGGCGCCCGCCGGGCGGCCCTGATCCAGCGCATGGGTCAGAATACGCCCTTCGCCCACGTCGGCGACGTGGTCACCGTGAACATCAAGGAAAGCTCGACCGATGCCGCGGTGAAGAAAGGCGAGGTGGTCAAGGCCGTGGTGGTTCGCACCCGCGCCCCCATCCGTCGGTCCGATGGCAGCTACCTGCGTTTTGACAGCAATGCCATCGTCATCCTGGGGCCCGATGGCAATCCGCGGGGCACGCGGATCTTCGGCCCGGTGGCCCGGGAACTGCGCGCCAAGAACTTCATGAAGATCATTTCGCTCGCACCGGAGGTGCTTTGATCATGCCGAAGACTCACATCAAACGGGGCGACACCGTCCGGGTCATTGCCGGCGCCCACAAGGGCAAACAGGGCAAGGTGCTCGAGATCCTGGTCAAGAGCCAGCGCGCCCGGGTTGAAGGAGTGGCCCTGGTCAAACGCCACCTGAAGAAATCCCAGGAAACCCCCCAGGGCAGCATTGCCGAGCGGGAGGGATCCATCCACCTGTCCAACCTCATGCCGCTCGCCCGCTGGGAGCAGACCAAGGCGGCCCGCAAGGAGGCTGCGGCCCCGGCCTGATCCGGCCGGCCCGTCCGATTCGCCTCCCTCCTCCTCCATCCCGCCGCCGCCGCGGAAACCCGGTCGCACCACCATGAGTTACACGCCCACCCTCAAGAAGCACTATCACGAGCACGTCGTGCCCGAGCTGATGAAGTTGCGCGGCTATCGCAACCTCCACGAAGTGCCGCGCCTCGCAAAGATCACGGTCAACACCGGCATCGACGCCGAGGCGGACAAGAATGTGATCGCCGACGCCCAGCGGGATCTCGGCCTGCTGGCCGGCCAAAAGCCCGTGCTGGCGAAATCCAAGAAGGCCATCGCCAACTTCAAGCTGAAGCAGGGCCAGATCGTCGGCTGCCACGTCACGCTGCGGGGCCCGACCATGTGGGAGTTCCTGTTGCGCCTGATCGCGGTGGCGCTGCCGACGATCCGCGACTTCCGCGGTCTCTCGCCCAAGCTCGACGGCCGGGGCAACTACACCATCGGCATCACCGATCACACCATCTTTCCCGAGATCACCGTCGACAACGTGAAAAAGCACATCGGCCTCGACATCACCATCGTCACCACCGCGCGGACCGACGACGAGGCGCGTGAACTCCTGCGCCTGCTCGGGATGCCGTTCCGCCGCGCCGAGGGTCCGGCGAAACCGGCCCACCGGGCCGCCTGAACATTCCCCATCTCCCATCATGCCCAAGACCTCCGCCATCGAGCGCAACAAGAAACGCCGGCGCCTCGTCGACAAGTACCGGGCCAGGCGCGCCGAGCTCAAGGCCATCCTTGCCAATCCCAACACGACGGACGTGGATTTCTACGCCGCCCAGAAGAAACTCGCCAAACTGCCGCGCAATTCCTCGCCGGTGCGCGTGCGCAACCGCTGTTCGCTCAGCGGCCGCCCCCGCGGCTATATCGGCCGCTACGGCGTCTCCCGCATCCAGTTCCGCGAACTCGCCCTGGCCGGCAAGATCCCGGGGGTCGTGAAATCCTCCTGGTGAATCCCTTGGCCGGCGGGGGTTGGATATGACCCGTGCGGCGCAACCCGAACCAACATCCCACATGACCGATCCGATCAGCGATTTTCTGACGCGCATGCGCAACGCCAGCAAGGCGCGGCGCGAGGAATGCGTCGCCCCTTATTCGCAGCTCAAGGAAGCCCTGGCGGTGATTCTCAAGGCCGAGGGCTACATTGCCGATGTCGGCACCGGCACGGACGCCCTTGGGCACAAGACCCTGGTCGTGAAGCTCAAGTATGTCGACAGCGCTCCCGCCATCACCGGCCTCAAGCGCATGAGCACCCCGGGCCGCCGCCTTTACTGCGGATCCGACGAGATCCCGCTCGTGCTGAACGGGCTCGGGGTCGCCATTCTTTCCACCTCCCGGGGCCTGATGAAGGACCAGGATTGCCGTCGCCAAAAGCTGGGCGGCGAGCTCCTTTGCAACGTTTGGTAACGCGACCCCCGTCATGAGCCGCATTGGAAGACAACCCGTTTCTGTTCCCGCCCAGGTCAAGGTCGACGTGCAGGATCACTCCCTTCAGGTGGAGGGTCCAAAGGGCAAGGTCCGCAAGACCTTCTCCGACGTCGTCAAGCTGGCGGTCAACCACAAGAAGCAGATCGTCGTCACGCCGCTGGTGGAGACCCGTTTTGCCCGCGCCATGCACGGCACCGCCCGCTCGATCATCCAGGGAATGGTCAAGGGCGTATCCGTCGGCTACACGAAGGACCTGGAGATTCAGGGCGTCGGCTTCAAGGCCATCCTCAAGGGGAAGGAGCTCGAGCTCCTGCTCGGCTACTCCCATCCGATTCACTTTGCGATTCCCGAGGGTATCAAGGTGACCGTCACCGACAATGTCCGGCTCCGGGTCGAGGGGGCCGACAAGCAGCTCGTCGGCGCCGTGACGGCGACGATCCGCGGCTACTATCCGCCCGAGCCGTACAAGGGCAAGGGTGTGCGCCGGGTCGGCGAACGCGTGCGGCGCAAGGAAGGCAAGACCGTCGCGTGATGAATCCCGTCTGTCCGAATTCCGGGTCCCCCCAGTCATGAACACCATCAAGAAAGCCCAGTTGTTGCAGAAACGCCGCTGGCGGATCCGCCAGAAGGTGATCGGCACCGCGACCCGCCCGCGCCTCTCTGTCAAATTCTCCGGCCGGCACATCTATGCCCAGGCGATCAACGACGGGACGGCCACCACGGCGGTCTTCCTTTCCAGCCTCGATCCCGAGCTTCGCCCCCAAAAGCTCAAAGCCAACCTCGCCGGCGCCAAGTCGCTGGGCACGGCCTTTGCCGCCAAGGCCAAAGCCGCCGGCCTGAGCGCCGTCATCTTCGACCGCAACGGCCGTCCCTTTCACGGCAAGGTGAAGGCTTTTGCCGAGGCCGCGCGCGCCGCCGGTCTGCAATTCTGATTCACGTTCATGAGCATCACCTCTAGAAGTTCCACTCCCGCCTTCCCGGCCGATTCCGCCTTTGGCGGCGGACCGGAGATGATCGAAAAGGTCGTCTTCATCAACCGCTGCGCCAAGGTGGTCAAGGGCGGCCGTCGCTTCAGCTTTTCCGCGCTCGCGGTGGTGGGCGATCAGAAGGGCAACGTCGGCATCGGTTATGGCAAGGCCAACGAGGTGCCGGATGCGATCCGGAAAAGCACCGAGCACGCGCGCAAGCGCATGGTCTCGGTGAAGCTCAAGGGCGACACCATTCCGCACGAGGTGCTCGGCGAGT
This sequence comes from Opitutaceae bacterium, assembly GCA_046704925.1. Taxonomy (GTDB): domain Bacteria; phylum Verrucomicrobiota; class Verrucomicrobiia; order Opitutales; family Opitutaceae; genus Fen-1467. Next base: position 15,431 of record JBJKRD010000415.1, read on the forward strand.
CGGACGGCGGCCGGGTGTTTCTCCGGCCGGCCAGTCCCGGCACCGGCATCATCGCCGGCGGCGGGGTCCGCGCCGTGCTCGAGGCCGCGGGCGTCCGCAACGTCCTTTCGAAATCAATGGGCTCCAAGAACCACATCGCGGTGGTCCACGCGACGCTGAACGGTCTGCGCAAGCTCCGTCTCGCCGCCGACGTGCACGCCATCCGCAGCCGGACCTGAACCTCCGGCCTTCTCCCGAGTCCCAACGAGCAACGCCCATGAAACTCCATCAACTGCAGAATGTGCCCGGCGCGGTCCACCGCCGCAAACGCGTGGGTTGCGGCGAGGGCGGCGGTCGCGGCCGCACCTCCGGCCGCGGGGGCAAGGGCCAGACGGCCCGGAGCGGCGGCTCCATCCGGCCGGGCTTCGAAGGCGGCCAGATGCCCCTGTACCGCAAACTGCCGCACCGCGGTTTCAACCACGCGCCGTTTCGCATTGCCTATGCCGTCGTCAATGTCGGGGATCTCGCCCGCCTTGACGGCTCCATCAGCGAGGTGAACCCCGGTGTGCTGGCCAGCCACGGGCTGGTCCGGCGCGGAACCACCCGGGTCAAGGTCCTGGGCGCGGGGGAATTGACACGCGCGCTGAAGGTCACCGCCGGAAAATTCTCCGACGCCGCCAAGGCCAAGATCGAACACGCGGGCGGCCAGGCGCTCGTGGCCTCCTGATCCGCGAACCCGGGGATCCGGCGTCCCCGCCCTCCACCCTCCTTTCCCTGCGATGCTTTCCGCCTTCACCAATTCGATGAAAATCCCCGAGCTGCGCTCGCGGATTTTCTACACGCTGGCCCTGCTGTTCGTGGCGCGCGTGTGCGCGCACATCCCGCTGCCCGGGCTCGATCCCACGCCGCTCGAGAAGTTCTTCAACACGCAGGTGAGCGGCGCCGGGGGGGCGCTGATGGGATTGTACAACATGTTCACGGGCGGCGGCCTGGTGAAAGGGGCGGTCGGCGCGCTCGGCATCATGCCCTACATCACGGCGCAGATCATTTTCCAGTTGATGACCGCGGTCGTCCCGTCGCTCAGCCGGTTGCAGCAGGAGGGCGATGTGGGCCGGCAGAAGCTGACCCAATACACCCGTTACGCCACGGTGCTCATCTGTGTCGTGCAGGGCGCGTTGCTGATCCTGGCCCTCGAGAATCCCGCCAAGCTCTTTTCCGGGTTTGATGTCAACGTCTACGGGGAGATCGTTCTGGTCAATAAGGGGTGGTTCCTGATCACCGCGGTCATCTTCATGACCGCGGGCACGCTGCTCCTGATGTGGTTGGGCGAGCAGATCACCCAGCGCGGGATCGGCAACGGTGTGTCGCTCCTCATCACGGTCGGCATCCTGTCCGACATTCCGGGTGCCGCGGCGACGCTGAAGACGTTGATCCTGGCTCCGGTGGGCGTGCAGGCCATCAGCATGCCCCAGCTGCTGGTCATGGTCGTCCTGTTCCTGATCGTGGTCATGGGCATCATCATGATCACCATGGGGCGGCGGAAGATCCCGGTGCAGTACGCGAAGCGCGTCGTGGGCCAGAAGGTGTACGGGGGGCAGAGTTCGTTTCTCCCGCTGCTGGTCAACTATTCCGGCGTCATGCCGATCATCTTTGCCATTTCCATCCTGTTGTTTCCGCAACAGATTCTCTCTCAGCTTGGCGCGGCGTTTAATCTCAAGTTCCTGAGCGATCTGTCGGGCACGTTGCTGCGCGGCCACCTTTTCTACTACTGCAGCTATGGGCTGCTGATCCTCTTCTTCAGCTACTTCTGGGTGTCGGTGATGTTCAAGCCGATCCAAGTGGCTGACGATTTGAAGAAATACGGCGGCTACATCCCCGGCGTGCGTCCGGGGGAGCCGACGGCGAAGTTCCTCGATTTCATCATGACCCGCCTGACGCTGGCCGGCGCCATCTTTCTGACGGTGATCGCCGTGCTTCCGGACGTCCTGCTCTTCGAATTTAACGTGCCCCAGCGGATCGCCTATTTCTTCGGCGGCACCGGCATGCTCATCGTGGTCGGCGTCCTGCTGGACACCATCAAGCAACTGGAAACCTTTCTGCTTCAACGGCATTATGACGGTTTTCTGCGCAAAGGTCGCATTCGTCAGCGCAGCACCGCGACGGCCGCCACTTTCGGCGACGCGGCGGACCTGAAGACGGTGGGCATCCTCTGGGCGTGGCTCGGAGCCATCTTTCTGATCGGCATCGTCTTCTGGATTATCCGGACGTTTGCTCTTTAAGACTTTACTTCCCGGGTAATGCCTGCCATTCCCCACACCTTTTCGCTCCCCGGCATCAACGCCGGAGCGAAGCTGTTGTGCCTTGGGGCCTTCGGTGCGCGATCCGCGGACCTGGCCGCCGGGGCCCGTTCTTTGAAGATTGAGCACGTCTCTCCTGAACATCTTGTGGGTCAGGAGATTTGCCGTCGCTCGCCGCTGGGCCGCCAGGCTGCTACGGCGCGCCGGCACGGGGCACCCGTGCCGGACCAGACGCTTCTTGCGATCGTTCGCAAGTGGTTCTGGGCGCGCAAACCCGATGCGGGATTCCTGCTCCAAGGTTTCCCGGCTACGTTGCTCCATGCCCGCGTGTTCGACGAATGGCTTGAATCCCGGGTGGAAGCCCTGACGGGCTGCCTTTGGTTCAGGCCGGCCGCTCCGGTGGCGAACGACGCCGGGGATCCGGCGGTGATCGAACACTACCGTGCCGCCGGGCTCCTCATGGGCTCCGCGGAGATACGATGATTCCGATCAAAGACCGGGAGGCCACCGCGCGGATGCGCGAGGCGTGCGCCGTCGCCGCGACGGTGCTGCACCGCCTGAAGGCGCTCGTGCAGCCGGGCATCAGCACGCAGGACTTGGAGGAGGCGGGACACGGGTTTATCGCCGAGTTGGGCGCGCGCAGTGCCTGCTACGGCTACGAAATCGGCTCGCGCCGCTACCCGGCGCACACCTGCATCTCTTTGAACGAGGAGGTGGTGCACGGCATCCCGTCGCTGCGGCGCCTGTTGCGCGAGGGCGACATCGTGTCGCTCGACATCGTGGTGGAATACCAGGGCTACATCGGCGACAACGCGGTCACCGTGCCCGTGGGGCGGGTGGCGCCGCGCATCGCCGAGTTGCTGCAGGTCACCGAGGAGGCGCTGCGGGTCGGCATCCGGCGCGCCACGGTCGGGCGGCGGATCGGCGATATTTCCAGTGCGATCCAGGAGTTTGTCGAGGCGCATGGCTTCAGCGTCGTGCGCGACATGGTGGGTCACGGCGTCGGACTCTCGATGCACGAGGAGCCGCAGATCCCCAACTTCGGGCGCCCGCACACTGGGGACAAGATCCGTGCCGGCATGACGCTGGCCATCGAACCCATGGTGAATCTCGGCGGCTACCAGACGAAGACGCTGCCGGATGGCTGGACCGTGGTGGCCGCCGACGGGCGGCCGTCGGCGCACTTCGAACACACCGTGCTCACCACTGACCGGGGACCCGAGATTCTGACCATCCCCCGTCTCGATCCCGCCGGTTCCGCGCCCGCGGTGCACGCGCTGCTGGCCTCCACCGATTGACCCTTTTCCTACCGAACTTCCAACCCGAACTTCCAACTCCCTCCCTTTATGCCACGTCTGCTGGGTGTCGAAATTCCGCCGAAGAAGAAGATCGCTCATTCGCTCCGGTACATCTACGGCATCGGCCCCACCCGGGCCGACCTCATCGTCAAGGACGCCGGTCTTGACGCCAACATGCGGGCTGCCGACCTCTCCGAGGAGCAGCTCAACAAGATTCTTCACGTGATCACGGATCGGAAGTGGGTCGTGGAGGGCGACCTCCGCCGGGAGATCACCGCCAATCTCAAGCGCTTGCAGGCCATCAACTGCTACCGGGGCGTGCGCCACCGGAAGGGCCTGCCCGTCCGCGGTCAGCGCACCAGCACCAACGCGCGCACGCGCAAGGGCCCGCGCAAGACCGTGGGCGTCACCAAGAAAGTCGAAGCGGCCACGCCCGCCTGATTCCCGCCATGGCTGAAGAAAAATCCACTCCCGCCCCCAAGAAGGAGAAGGCTCCCCGTAAAGAGCCGGCGCCGGCGCCCGCCGATGCCGCCGCCCCGGCGGAGGCCGCCGAAAAGAAATCCGCCCGGGAACGGGCCCCCAAGGGCGCCACCGGCGACAAGGAGGGCAGGAAGGCCGCGCCCGGTGCCCCGGCGCCGGAGGCGGCCGCCCCCGCGGCCGCTCCCGACAAACCCGTCGAACTCGTGGGCGGGGTCGCCAAACAGCCCACCGCGGAGGAACTGCTGAAGGAGGAGCTCGGCGAGATCAAGGTCCGGAAGGCCAAGGGTTCGAAGAACATCACGACCGGCCTCGCCAACATCCTCGCCTCGTTCAACAACACCGTCGTCACCATCACGGATCTCAAGGGCAACGTCATCGCGTGGTCGAGCGCCGGGAAATGCAATTTCCGCGGCTCGCGCAAATCGACGGCCTACGCCGCCCAGGTGGTTGCCCAGGATGCGGCCCGCAATGCCATGGCCCACGGGCTCAAGGACGTGCAGATCCGCGTCAGCGGTCCCGGCTTGGGGCGCGATTCCGCCATCCGCGCGCTGCAGGCGGTCGGCCTCGAGATCACCTCCATCGTCGACGTGACGCCGGTGCCGCACAACGGCTGCCGTCCGCGCAAGCGCCGCCGCGTCTGACCCGTCGTTTCCGTCCGCCTTTCCCACGCTGTCTATCCATTCGTCCCACCATGGCCCGTTACATTGGACCCACCACCCGCGTCAGCCGCCGCTTCGGCCAATTCATCCTCGGTTCCGGCAAGGCCTTCGAACGCCGCAACTTTCCCCCGGGGCAGCACGGCCCCAAGTCGCGGCGAAAGATGTCGGAATACGCGGTCGGCCTCTCCGAAAAGCAGAAGGCCCGCTACATCTACGGCCTGCTCGAGCGCCAGTTCCGCCGCATTTTCGCCGCCGCCAAGAAGGAGCGCGGGGTCACCGGCGAGCGTTTCCTGCAATTGCTGGAGACCCGTCTGGACAGCGTCGTCTATCACCTGGGCTTCACCAAGACCCGCGCCGCCGGGCGCCAGTTCGTCAACCACGGCCACGTGCGGGTGAACGGCCGCAAGGTGGATATCCCCAGTTTCGGCGTGAAGCCGGGCGACGAGATCGAGGTGAAGCCCGCCGCCTCGTCGCGCCAGATTGCGACCCGGGGCCTCGAGGAGAACCGTCTGCGCAACGTGCCGGGCTGGCTGGCCCTCAATGCCGAGGCCCTCAAGGCGAACGTGGTGCGGCTGCCGGTGCGTGACGAGATGGAGCCGGGCATCAACGAACAACTCATCGTCGAATACTACAGCCGCTTCTGAATCGCGGCGATTTCAACCTCAGGATCCTCAACCTTAACTTCTCCCGCCATGCCCAAACGCCTCGGTAAATTCGAATTGCCCAACAAGCTCACGAAGGTCGAGGAGGGATCGAGCCCGACCTACGCCAAATTCATCGCCGAACCCTTCGAAGCCGGTTACGGCCACACCGTCGGCAACTCCCTGCGCCGCGTCCTGCTGAGCTCCATCGAGGGCGCCGCCATCAGCTCGATCAAGATCGAGGGGGTGCAGCACGAGTTCCAGAGCGTCGACGGGGTGGTGGAGGACATCACCGACGTCGTCCTCAACCTGAAGAAGATCCTCATCATCTCGCAGAAGCGCGAACCCGTGCGCCTGGCCATCAAGGTCAACCGCGAGGGCGCCGTGACCGCCGCCGACATCCAGCCCGACGCGGCGATCCAGGTGGTCAACCCCGATCAGGTGATTTGCACCCTGGACAAGAGCCGTAGCTTCGAGGCGGAGATCGAGATCAAGACCGGCCGCGGCTACTGCCCGGGCGAGAACAACAAGAAGGAAGACCAGCCGATCGGCGTCATTCCGATCGATTCACTGTTCAGCCCGGTGCGCCTCGTCCGGTACACGGTCGAGAACACCCGCGTCGGCCAGATCACCGACTACGACAAGCTCATCCTGGAAATCTGGACCGACGGGCGCATCACGCCTGATGACGGCCTCAAGCAGGCGGCCTCGATCCTTAAGCACCACCTCGACGTGTTTGATCGCGTCAGCGAGGAACACTACGAGTTCGAAAGCCAGCAGAGCACGGTCAGCGAGGAGGAGAACAAGCTCCGCAAGCTGCTCAACATGTCGGTCAACGAGATCGAGCTCTCGGTGCGTGCGGCGAACTGCCTGAACAACGCCAACATCACGACAGTCGGCGAACTGGCGATGAAGACGGAGCAGGAGATGCTCAAGTACCGCAACTTCGGCAAGAAGTCGCTCAACGAGATCAAGGAGAAGCTCGAGGCGCTCGGTCTCTCGCTCGGCATGAAGTTCGACGAGCGGCTCCTCGACACCAAGAAGGAGATCTGACCGCGCCGCGGCCAACGTCCACCGTCCAAACGCCAAAACCGAGAACATTGTCCCGGCGCCGCCTCCCGGGGAGGCTGGCGCCCGGGAATTGAAGCCTTACGAGCAATGCGTCATCTCAAACATCGCCGAACCTTGGGGGTCACCCGCGAGCATCGCGCGGCCATGCTGTCCAACCTGGCCGCCGCGCTGATCCGCCACGGCCGCATCCAGACCACCCTGGCCAAGGCCCGGGCGCTCCGTCCGTTTGTCGAGAAGGTCATCACGAAGGCCAAGCGGGCCGCGGCCGCCGCCGAGAAGAAGGACGCCATCCATCTCCGCCGGCTCGCGCTGCGCAAGGTCCGGGACGAGGACGCGGTTACGCTGCTCTTCAATGAGAAGGCGGCCCAGTTCGCCCAGCGGCCGGGCGGCTACACCCGCATTTACAAGCTCAGCCCGCGACGGATCGGCGACGCGGCCGAGATGGCCCTGATCGAGTTGGTCGGCGCCGAGGACTCCGGCTACAAGAAATCCTCCCGCAGCCGGCGCGGTGCCGGCCGCAAGGAGGAGGAGAAGGCCGCCCCGGCGGCGGAGACCACCGCCGCCGCGCCGGAAGCGGAAAAGCCCGCCTGAGGTCCGCACGGTCGGTCCGAACCGTCCCGGTTTTTCCCTTGGCGGTGCCGGACGGAAGAGGGAGACTGGTGGCGCATCTCGCTGTCAGCCGTTCCCATCTTCGCGCCATGGACCTCACTCTGGGTGCCGTCGTCTACTGCCTGCTCGCCCTCGGCTTCTTCTTCGGCGTCTGGATTTACTATGATCGCCGGGACCACGCCCGGTTCGAGGCGGAGCGCCGGAAGGTCACGTTTCACTGCATTCGCTGTGGCCATCTTTACACCGCCCGGGCCGGCACGGAGACGGCGGCTTGTCCCCGCTGCGGCTACACCAACACCCGCCTGAAATTCTGACGCGGCCGGGTCATGAAGCCTGAAATCCCCGGGATGGCGGCCGGCCGCCGGCTGTTGGCGGCGGGCGTCATGTTGTTTGCGGTCGGTGCCAAACTGGGGTTGATCCGATATTTCGCCTCGGATCAGCCGTACGCCGACCAGTGGGCCGGCGAAGGGGCCACCTTGTTTCGCGCGCGACTCTACGGTCAGCTGGGCTGGCGCAACTTCTTTGCGCCGCATGGCGAGCATCATCCCGCGCTCACCCGCGGTGTGGCCTACCTTTTGTTTCTTCTCGACGGCCGGCAGTGGGACAACCGCGTCGAGGCGGTGGCCAACCTGCTGATCTACGCCGCCTATGCTTGGGTCCTTTGGTTGATTGCCGCCGAGCTCGTCAAGGGACGCGGGCGGGTGGCGGCGGCCTTGCTGGCCGCGTTGCTGCTGGCGCTGCCGGCCAATCGCGAGAATTTCCTCTGGGGATTCCAATCGCAGTTTCTGTTCGTGCTGCTTTGCGGCGCGGTGCACCTGCATGGCACGCTGGCCGGGCGGCGCCTGGGCGGGGCGTGGATCGGGGCGCAACTCGCCGGCGTGGCCGGGCTGTTTTCCATCGCGTCCGGTTGCATGTCGGCGGTCGTCCTGGCGGTGGGGGCGGGCTGGGACATGGTGCGCGGTCGGAACGACGCCTGGAGTCGCGCGACCCTGACGGTGAACGTCGTCCTGGTGGCCGCCGCCCTTGGGATGTTGCCGCCCGGAATCCGCGCGTCGCCCAGTCTGGCGCCCTCGATCGGCCATTTATTGTCTGCCTGGGGCCATTTGTTGTCGTGGCCGTGTCGGGATCCGTGGTGGTGCCTTCTGCTCTATCTGCCCTGGGGACTGGCCGTCTGGCAGGCGCCGCGCACCCCCGCCCCGGCCCGGGAGCAGCGTCTGCTTCTCGCCACGGGGTCCTGGGTTGTGCTCCTGGCCCTGGCCATCGCGGTGGGCCGCGGGGCGACCCCGGATGCCATCGCCGTGCGGTACTATGACCTGATGGTGCCGGGGATCTTCGTCAACGGCATCGCCTTGATCCGGCTGATCTCCGCTTCGCGCCGGACCGCGCGTTGGTGCGCGGGGTGCGCGGCGCTGGCGTGGGGCGTGCTGGTGTCCGTTCCCTTGTATCAGATGAACCGGCCCTCGGAGGTGGGCCCTCTGCTGGCCTATCACCGGACCATGGCGGAGCGGCAGGCGCGGGCGATCAAGAATCTGCTGGCCACCCACGCCGCCGCCGCGCTCTCCGCCGACGCGGCGGTGCGCAGCCGGTTTCCCCATTTTCAGTTGGCGGTCGATCTGTTGCTCGATCCCGGCATGCGGCCGTTCCTGGCGCCGAGCCTGGCCGCCGGCGGGAGGGCGGGGTGGCTGTCGCGCGCGGCGCCCCGGGTGGCCGTCCTCTGGTTCGGACTGCTGGTCGGTGGTGCGGGCTTCCTCGCGGTCGGCGCCGTTCGCGCGCT
>JBJKRD010000416.1:0-5462 GCA_046704925.1 Opitutaceae bacterium
ATCTGTTTGAGGCCGATGGCGCCGACGAACGGCGGCAGGATCATCGGCACCAGGATGAGCGAGGCCAGCAGTTCCCGTCCGGGATAGCGGAAGCGGTCGAAGAAGAACGCCAGCGGCAGCGCAATCAGGATGGCCACGACCGTGGTCGCGAGCGCCAGCAGGAACGAGTTCTTCAGGCAGGCCAGGTAGAGGGGGTCCTGGAGGACCTCGCCGAGGTAACCGAAGGTGAGGCGCCCGTCGGCGTTGAGGAAGCCGCCCTTCAGAATCTGCAGGATCGGCCAGAGAAAAAAGACGGCGAATAAAGCCGCCGTGGCCACGAACACGACGCGGGCGAACGACTTCGACATCGCGGGAAAGTAGGCGGTCGCGGCCGGGACGAGACAAGGCCGAAGTTGGACGCGCGGTTGCGTTCAGACGCCGGCGGCCAGGTGCCGTTCGAACGCCGCCAGGGTCTCCTGGCTCACATGGTGTTCCATGCCCTCCGCGTCGGCCGCCGCGATCGGGTCGGGCACCCCCAGCGAGCGGAGGAACGCCCCGACGATCTCGTGGCGATGCCGGGACTCCGCGGAGAGTTTCACGCCCGCCGGCGTAAGGAAAATGGACCGGTAGGGCAGGGCGGTCACCAGGCCGGCGCGGCGCAGGCGCTGGATGGTGCGGTTGACGGTCACATGGGTCACGCCGAGCCGCCGCGCCAAGTCGGTGACGCGGGCCTCTCCCGTCGTGGCGATGAGGTCGGCGATCATCTCCACGTAATCCTGGGCCGTCTCCTGCGCATGCTCCTGGCGGGTGCGCTGGAGGCCGACCTTCAGGGACGATCGGCCGTTCTTACCGGATCGAGCCATGGGGCATTGATGGGACAGGCGGTGAAAAAAGGGAAGCCGATTGACAATCGGCACTACTGACCGTAGCCGTGGCTACAACTTGGAGACAAGGCCAAATATCCCTGCGGAGGAGCCGGACGGCGGGCGCCCGCCCCAAGGCCCGGCCAATGGCGCGGTTCCGTCCGCCGGGCATTTGTCGCTCGAGGGGATGCACAGCAGCGTGGAAGTGCCGCCGGTGCAGGCGGGGTTCTGGGAGCAGTGGCGGGCCTTCGTGGGGCCGGCGATTCTGGTCAGCGTCGGCTACATGGATCCCGGGAATTGGGGGACCGATCTGGCGGGAGGGGCGGCGTTCAAGTACGGGCTGATGTGGGTGGTCGGCCTCGCCAGCCTGATGGCGATCTTCATGCAGGTGATCGCCGCCCGCCTGGGCGTCGTGACCGGCAAGGACCTGGCGCAATGCTGCCGCGACTGGTATCCGCGGTGGACGCGCTGGCCGAACTGGCTGTTCTGCGAGGTCGCCATCGGGGCCTGCGATCTGGCGGAGGTGCTCGGCAGCGCCGTCGCGCTCAACCTCCTGTTCCACATCCCGATTCTCTGGGCGGTGATCATCACCGGTTTCGACGTCCTGCTGCTGCTGGCGTTGCAGCGCTTCGGCATGCGCACCATCGAGGCGATCGTGCTGGTGCTGGTGGCGACCATCGCCGCCTGCTATTTCCTCGAGATCTTCGTGCTGCCGCAGACGCGCCCCGGCTTCGCGGAGATGGGCGCGGCCCTGTTCCGGCCGAGCCTGGGCCAGAGCGGCATGCTGGTGGTCGCGATCGGGATCATTGGCGCCACGGTGATCCCGCACAACCTCTACCTGCATTCCGCCCTGGTGCAGAGCCGGAAGCTCCAGCAGAACGAGCCATCCATCCGGCGGGGCATTCGTTTCAACACCATCGACTCGGTGCTCGCCCTGACCATCGCGTTCTTCGTCAACGCGGCGATCATGGTGCTGGCCGCGCTGGTGTTCTACGGGAAGCAAAGCGTGACCGTGGCGGGCGGCGAGGTGGTGCGGTTCACCGCCGACAGCGACTGGATCCGCGTCGCCTACCTCACGCTGGCGCCGCTCCTGGGCACGGGGGTGGCCAGCACCCTGTTCGCGGTGGCGCTGCTCGCCAGCGGGCAGAGCAGCACGATCACCGGCACGCTGGCCGGCCAGGTGGTGATGGAGGGTTTCATGCACTGGCGGCTCCAGCCCTGGCTGCGGCGGCTGATCACCCGGGCGCTGGCCATCGTGCCGGCGGTCGTGGTGATCGGGATCCGCGGCGAAAGCAGCGTGAACGATCTCCTGGTCCTCAGCCAGGTGGTGCTGGCCCTGCAGCTCCCGTTCGCCATGTTCCCGCTGCTGCATTTCACCAGCGCGCGGCGGCGGATGGGCCGGTGGCGGAACGGTTGGTTTCTGCTGGTGGCGGGCTGGGGCAGTGCTATGCTCATCACCGCGATGGACCTTTACGGATTGCCCGATTCGCTCCGGGAGGCCTGGCGGGTGATTGTCGGCGGATGAGCCGGCCGGGAAACGGAGAGCCCGCCCCATGTACAAGACCATCCTGGTGACCCTCGAGGCGACGCCCACGGATCGCGCGATCATCGATCACGTGAAGCGCCTGGCCGGGATCATGCGGAGCCGCGTCGTGCTCCTGCACGTGGCGGACGGTTGGGCGGCCCGGACCTATGGCTCGGACGCCGTCAGCCCGGAGGTAGCCCAGGACCAGAAATACCTGGAGGGCGTGAAGGCGGAGTTTCAATCGGCCGGGGTCAGCGCCGACGCGGAACTCGCCTTTGGCGAGCCGGCCCGCGAAATCATCAAGTGGGTGCGGGAAAAGGGCTGCGACCTGGTGGCGATGAGCACGCACGGCCACCGCCTGGTGAAGGACGTTTTCCTGGGCACCACCTCCCGGCAGGTCGGGCACAGCGTCGAGGTGCCCGTGCTGCTCGTGCGGGCAAAGTGAACGGTCGTCGGGCGGAGCCGCCGGCGCGGCGCGCGCGGGACGATCAGAGCTCGCCGACCATCTTCATCATGGCGAGCATCGCGTCGATGTCGCCGAGCATGCCATCCAGCACCTTCTGAAAATCGGCGGGCGTCGGCGCGGCCGTCGGCCAGTGCGCCGAGGTCGACAGCACGGTGCTCTTGGCCCCATGGTTCACCCTGACGCGCAGCCGACCGACGATGGGAAACGGAAAGCGGCCGCCGGAGGAGTCGGACGTGATCCACAACGCCTCGAGGCGCACCTGCGCGTCCGGGAAGGTCTTGCCCACGGTGCCGGCGACGAGGGCGGTCACGGTAAGGCCCGGGGGCAGCGTGATCGGATTGCCGTACCAGTCGCCGATGACCCGCGGCCCGGGGGCGCCGGTGCGGGCGTCGTCGACCGCGACGCGCGCCGGTGGCGTCTGGACACCGGGGCGCACCGTGACCGGGGCCGAGGTGCAACCGCTGGCCAGAAAACCCAGGATCGCACTCCCAACCATCATCCATTTCCGCGTCGGACGGCAGCGGTGGCTCATGAAAGCAAGGTCGGCTTCGTCGGCGCCATGACGGACCAAGGCTCACGGGGAACCGGCCAAAACACGAGACGCAAAAGCTGTCCGGTCGCGACGCCGACGGCGGCGGCTCGGCCCGGCGCAACCTCCAAAGGGAGGAGGTGAATTGCATTCGGCGCGGAAGTCTTAATCTTCCCGGGAGGCCGCCGGCCCAGTTCGGGGCGGCCGATTTCTCCCCCGATGCCGATGTCCCCCCCATGAGCGCGCCGACCGGCACGCCGAACGTCCCCTGGACCCGGCCATTCCACGTGATGGCCAAACCCATGGGCGCGCGCTGCAACCTCGGGTGCAAGTACTGCTTCTACCTGGAAAAGGAGCCGGCGTACTACCCCGAGGCCGGGGTGCCGCGCATGAGCGGGGAGACCATGGAGGCCTACGTGCGCGATTACCTGGCTTCCCAGCCCGGCGCCGAGGTCAACTTCACCTGGCAGGGCGGCGAACCGACGCTGATGGGGCTCAAGTTTTTCGAGGCGGTGGTGCAGGTGCAGCAGCACTATGCGGCGGGCCGCCGGGTGAGCAATTCGCTCCAGACCAACGGTGTGCTGCTCGACGACCACTGGGGCGAGTTTCTGGCCCGCCACAACTTCCTGGTCGGCCTGAGTGTCGACGGGCCCAAGGCCCTGCACGACGCCTACCGGGTGGACAACGGCGGCCGGCCGACTTGGAACCGGGTGATGCGCGGGCTGCGCATCCTCAAGCGGCATCAGGTGCGGTTCAACACGCTGACCGTGATCCACCGGCGCAACTACCGCCATCCCGGGGAGGTCTACGACTTCCTCAAGGCCGAGGGCTCGGGATACCTCCAATTCATCGCGCTGGTGGAGCGGCAGCCGGGCGAGGCGAACCGGGCGGCCCACTTGGACCATGCGCCGCCGGCCGCGGATTCCCGGGAGCTGGTGCCGCCGGAAAAGGTCATGGAAGTCATGGCGCCGGAGTGCCCGCCGCGGGAGGGATTCGGCGATTTCCTGTGCGCGGTGTTCGACCGCTGGGTGCGGCGCGACGTGGGCAAGGTCTTTGTCCAGCAGTTCGACGTGGCCCTGAACAGTTGGTGCGGGTTGAACGCCGGCCTGTGCATCTTCGAGGAGCGCTGCGGCCGGGCGCTCGCCCTCGAGCACAATGGCGACGTCTACGCCTGCGACCATTTTGTTTACCCCGAGTACCGGCTCGGCAATCTGCACGAGACCCCGCTGGCGGACATCGGCAACGGCGCCGGCGCGCGGCGATTCGGTGATGCGAAAGCGGATCTACCGAAGGTCTGCCGCGAATGCCCGGTCCGCTTCGCGTGCAACGGCGATTGCCCGAAACACCGCTTTGTGCGAACGGGAGAGAACGAGCCCGGAGTGAGCTATCTCTGTCCGTCCTACCTCAAGTTCTTCACGCACATCGATCCCGCCATGCGCCGCATGGCCACGCTGGTGCGCTCCGGGCGCCCCGCGGCCGACATCATGGGCGGTGGGTGAAGGCTGCGCCGCGGCAGGGTCGGGCGTCCGCCGTCGCCCTGCGGGCTGTGGCAGGCAGCCATCCGATTCGGATGGCTGGCGGAGAGCGAGGGATTGGCTCGGCCGCGGTGTCGCCTCGGGGCTGCGCCCCAAACCATCGCGGGCGCGATGGTTTGCCCATATCCCTCTCTCGTCGCTTCGCTCGGCCCGCTGCGCGGGTCCGCCATTCCAGCCGCGTCGGAATGGCGGAGCGAGCGCGATTTTAGCACGAACGTTAACGCGACTAATACTTGCCGGATGACGTGCCGTTCGCTCGAAAATCGGGCGTAATTATGAGACTCGTTCGAAAGATTTCGGCCAGGGGGATGGCATGGTGTGCCGACTCCTTGGTTGTGCGAATCACGCCATATCGGCCAACTACGAGCGGTCGCGGTCGATCGGCTGGGCCGGCCGCCCTGATCGTCGGTCCCGGCGCAAATGCTACGGCGCTCCCGGAAACCTTTCGGACAATTTTCGACCTGATCGGGGCAGTCAGACCACAAACTACGACGCCAAATCGACCGACACCCCGAAATCCCTACGACGCCAAATCGGTGCCTCTTACGACCGCTGAAGCGTCCGT
>JBJKRD010000417.1:0-13277 GCA_046704925.1 Opitutaceae bacterium
ACAGGTCTTCTTTGGTGCGTGGGATTCGGTTATGGGTGGTGGCGGTATCGCGGCCGGGCCCGCGCCGTCGCGCTTGCCATGCTGGCGGCGGGCTTCGCGGTGCCGGCGGTCCCGTGGGTCGCCCGCAACCTCCGCCTGACCGGCAATCCGGTCGGTCTGGCCTGGCAGAACGTCGCGCTCAAGGCGGGCGACCGGACGGCCGAGCCCGCCGTGCAGCGGACGTTGTTCACCACGCAACCGCCGGAACTCGACCTCTACAAGCTCGGCAACAAGGGGCTTTCGGCCCTGCAGCTCAATGTGCGGGAACGCCTGTGGTCGGGCGGCGGCTATTTCCTGACGGCGTTCTTCGTGGCGGGCTGGCTGTATCCGTTCCGGCGCGCCGCCGCCAACCGGCTGCGCTGGATTTTCACGGCGGCGCTGCTCCTGCTGGTGGTGGCGCAGCCGTTCCTCAATTCGGGCGAGAGCCTGCGGCTGCCGGTGTATTACCTGCTGCCGCCGCTGTTGATCTTCGGCGCGGGCTTCTTCCTGGTGCTGGTGGAAAGCACCGCGCTCGGCCGCCATGCCGGGCTGGCGGCGGCCGGCTTGCTGATCCTGCAGGCGGCGCCGCTGCTGCACGATGTCCTGGAGCCGCGGCGCCTGCATTTTCACTATCCCCCGTATTTTCCGGCCCTCTTCCTGAATCTCCACACCGGGATTGCGGCGCGCGGCGGCCTGCCGGGCATGGGCGTCATGGCCGACGTGCCGGCGGGATTCGCCTGGTACGGACGCCAGCGCGTTTGGGCGCAACCGGAGCATCTGCATGACTTCTACGCCATCTCGGTCGACCAACCGATCGCCCTGCTGCTGCTGACACCGGCGACGCTTGACCGGCCGTTCTTCAGCCAGTTGACGGCCGGGGCCGCGGGGTCTGCCGGGGAAACCACGGGGAGCTGGAGCGCGGTCTACGCGGGCCTTGCGACCGGGCGGCTGCCCGGCGCATTTCCCCTGTCCGTCCGGCAATCCCTGGCCCCCGACCTGATCCTCCTGCTGAACCCGGCGGTCCTGCCCTTCCGTTGAAATTCATTGCCTCGGCGCGGGCTTGTTCCCTAATCAGGCCCGCACAAACGGATCGTCCCCATAGACACCTACGCAATCAGGTCCTTATGAGTCTGGCCCGCCTGTCGATCCTCGTCGGTCTGTGCCTCCCGGCGCTTGCCTGGGCGGTTTATGCGCCCATTCCCGAACAGGAGCAGGGCAAGGCGTTGACCGTGACGATCGACACCGGATTTTACCATGACAGCAACATCTTCGGGTCCGCCACCGGGACGGTCAGCAGCATGGTCTATTCGATCTCGCCGCGCCTGGCCTTCAACGCCTCGGTGACCCCCCAGACGTTCCTGTCCGCCGCGTACGGCCTCTCGCTCGATTATTTCGACAACCGGCCGACCGACAAATCGCTGGTCAGCCATGACGCCTCGCTCCGCCTCGCCCACGCCTTCTCCGAGGTCTCGAACCTGGACCTGAACGACGGGTTCCAGATCGAGAAGAACCCGCAATCCCTGCTTTCCGGCGTGCCGCTCAATGTCGACCAATCGTTCACCCGCAATCAATTCGACGGGCGCTACGCGACCGCCCTCAACGAGCGCGTCGGTGTGGCCTTCAAATACCGCAACACCTATTTCAACTACGACGATCCCGGTTTGGGACAGAACCTCGACCGGACGGAGCAGCTCGCCGGCATCGAGTTCAATGAGAAGCTCCAACCCACCACCACCGTGGTCGGCGAATACCGTTACCAGACCATCGACTACGCGCACGCCGGCGCCTTGAAGGACAAACGTTCCAATTTCCTGCTCGTCGGCGCCGACTTCGCCCCCGGGCGTCAGCTCAAAATCGGCGGACGGGTCGGTTTCGAAGACCGGCGGCGGACCGGCGAGAATTCCACCACCGCCCCCTACATCGAGCTCACGAGCCGGTATGCCTACGGGCCGAATTCGTACGTCGCCGTAGGGTACACCTATTCGCTCGCGGAGACCGACAATCCGGTGCTGTTCACCGACACGCGGATGAACCGGTTCTTCGCCAACGTGCAGCACGCGGTGACGGCGCGCGTGTATGCGTCGGCCTCGGTCACGGTGGCGCCGTCGACGCTGCTGGGCCGGCCGGGCCTGCCCAATGTCGACGAGACCTCCACCCGCTTCGGCCTCGCGCTCACCTATGTGGCGCGCAAAAACTTCACCGTGAGCGCCACCTACGACTACGACCGCGTCAACTCGGATGCGCCGGACCGCCGGCAGGATCGCACGCGCTTCGGCTTGAACGGGCGGCTGTATTTCTAGAAGGTTCCCGGCGCCGGGTCGCCCGCGTCGCCGCCGCCCGCGGTTCCCGGCCGCCCGCCGGCCCCTCTCATCGTCGCCCTCGCATGCCCTCGCTTCCCGATTCCAAGGACAACGCCACGCTGGCCGGATTCCTGCAGCTGCTGCGTCTGCGAAGGACGTTGATCCTGCTCATCGTGGCCCTGGTGCTGCTCACGACGCTGGGAGTCACCGCCCTGCTCCCGCGTTGGTACCGGGCGACCGCGCAGATCCGCGTCGAGAAACCCGAGGGCGAGGTGAATCTGTTCCAGTCGCAGAACAATCCCTACTACGATCCGAGTTTCATCCAGGATCAGGTCAAGACGATCCAGGCCGACATCATCCTCGATCCGGTCATCGAGAAGCTCAATCTGAACGCCATCCTCGGCCGCCTCTACGGCGACGGGCAGCCGCTGCCGACCAGCCGGACCCGGAAGTACATCCTCGATGACATGCTGCGGGTGGAATCGAACCGCGGCTCATCCATCCTCGACGTCGAGATCTATGCGCGGGACCCGGGGCTCGCCGCCCGCATGGCGAACGAGATCGCCCGGGTCTATTCCGCGAACCGCATCAATTACGCCACCTCCGGGCAGCGGGCCGGCGTGGCGGAGTTGCAGAAGCAGCTCGCCGAGCAGGAGGCGGCCGTCTCGCGGCAGCGCGATGCCGTCGAGAAGCTGCGCAAGGACCTGAACATCTCCGGGGTCGACCTCAATGCGCACTACTCGGACATGGAGATCGAGCGGCTGCGGCAGATGCAGAATTCGCTGATCGCGCTCCGGGTCGATGCCATCGGCCGGAAGACGCGCTGGGAACAGTTCAAGAACATCCCCTTCGAGCAGCGCCTCACCCTGGTCAACTCGGAGCTCATCCAGGATCCGAACATCCAGAACCTCCTGCAGGCCTATCTCGTGGCCGATCAGACCGTCACCAAGCTGCAGGCCCGGCTCGGTCCGGCGCACCCCGACCTGGTGGCGGCGGTCGCGAACCGGGCGAAGATCCGTCAGCAGCTCGACGGCCTGTTGCAGGGCTACGAACAGGCGCTGGAAATCTCGTACAAGGAGGCCGAGGCGCGGGTGTCGGAGATGGAGGACCAGCTGGCCAGGGCCAAGGTGGACCAGATCCTGGCGGCGCGGGAACGCCTGCGGCCGTTCGAGGATGCGACGCAGAAACTGGACGATGAAACCCGGCTGCTCACCACGCTCAAACTCACGCTCCGCCAGCGGGAGATCGATTTCCAGGTGCCCAAGCGTTCGATCGAGATCCTCAACGAGGCCTCGCCGCCGCTGCGGCCAAGCCGGCCGAGCTGGCCGCTCAACATCTTTGTGGCGCTGGTGCTCGGCTCCCTGCTGGGCGTCGGCACGGCGGTGCTGGTCGAGTACTTCGATACCAGTTTCCGCAACGTCGCCGACGTCGAAGATCGCCTGCAGTTGCCGGTGCTGAGCGTGATTCCGGCGAGCCGGACGCCCGCGCAGCCGGACCCCGACGATCCCGCCGAGGCGGAACCTTACCGGGTGCTCCAGACCAACCTCAATCTGGCGCTTTCACCCGGCCAGGCGGGCAGCCTCGTGGTGTTGTCCGCGGGCCCCGGCGAGGGCAAGTCGACCGTGGTCTTTCGCCTGGTGCAGGCGATGGCGGCGGCCGGCGAGCGCGTGCTGCTGGTCGATTCCGACGTCCGCCGGCCGGTCCAGCACCACCTGCTTCATCAGGCGCGGGAGCCGGGATTCGCCGAGGTGTTGCTCAACAAGGCGGCGGCGGACGACGTGATCCGGCGCGGGATCGCGCCGGGGTTCGATTTCCTGCCGAGCGGAGCGGGTTCCAATTTTGTCCTCAGTCTGCTGTATGCGAACAAGCTCCGGGAGTTCATTGCACGGCACAAGGGCCGTTACGACCGGATTGTCTTTGATTCGCCCCCGATCATCGGGGTCAGCGACGCCTCAGTGCTGGCGAGCGTCGTCGACGGCGCGGTGCTGCTGATCCAGTACCGGCGCAATCCGCAGAGCATGGTGCTCCGCGCCCGGCAGATCGTCGACAGCCTGAAGACACCCATCCTGGGCGTTGTGCTCACCCAGGTGCCGGCCAACGCCGGCGACGATTACAGCTATTATACGCGGAATTACGACTACTACGGCGAAAAAGGGGAACGGCGGAAACACTCGCGGGACGCCGCGGGCGGAAGCCGGGCGGGCGGTCCCGAGCGGATGTCGCTGAACGAACGGGAGGAGCGCGACCGGCGCCGCTGACGGGCCCGGGTGCGGTCGGGTCAGGCGCGTTTGGTGACGTCGCGCGGCGTGGTCTCCACCGCATCGGGCTCGGCCAGTTGCTTCGCTCCCTGGGCGCCGAGTTCGCCGAACTTGCGCGCACCCGGCAGGACGGAGCCCTCGAACGAGCCCACCGCGGCGTTGTAGGACTTGGCCGCCGTTTCGAGTCCGCGTCCGACCTTGTCGAGGTGGTCGGCAAAGGTGGCGATGCGATCATAGAGCTGGCGGCCGAGCTCGCTGATCTGCTCCGCGTTCTCGGACAGCGCCTCCTGGCGCCAGCCCAGCGCGGCGGCCTTGAGCAGCGCGACCAGGACCGAAGGGGTGGTGGGCAGGACGCGGTTGCGGATGGCGCGGTCCATCAGGGCCGGGTCGGCTTCGAGGGCTGCCGCCAGAAACTGGTCGCCCGGCAGGAACAGCACCACGAACTCGGGCGAGGTCGGAAATTGCTCCCAGTAGGCTTTTGCGGACAGGGCGTCCACGTGGGCGCGGACTTTGGCCGCATGCTCTTCCAGCTTGGCGGTTCGGATTTTGGGGTCGGTGGCGGAGGCCGCCTCGCGATAGGCATCGGTGGGGGCCTTGGCATCCACCACGATCTGCTGGCCGCGCGGCAAGTGCACGATCAGGTCCGGTCGCTGGCCGCCGGCCGCTTCCTGCTCGGTGAAATCGCAGTGCTCGATCATGCCGGCGAGTTCGACCACCCGGCGGTGCTGCTGCTCGCCCCTGGTCCCGGGGGTCTTGGTGGCGCTGACAGCCGTCGAGAGCCGCGTGGTCTCGGTCTGGAGCGAGGCCTGGGCGAGAGCGAGGGTCTTGAGCTGCTCGGAAAGCGAACCGTAGGCGGAGGCCCGCGTTTTCTCCAGTTCGGATATCTTCTCCCGCACGTCCTTGAGCGACTCGGCCACCGGCTTGACCGCGTCGCCCGCGCGCTTGAGGAATTCATCGCTGTTGCTTTTGAGCGCGTCGCCGGCGAGCGCCTTGAACGTGTCGGTCAGGCGCGCCTGGGCCTGCTGCAGGGCGTCGCGTTCGGCGGTGAGGAGCGTTTCCAGCCGCGCCTTCTCGGCCTGGAGGGCGGGCAACTGCGCGCGGAGGGCGGCGAGCTCCGCCTCCATCCGGGTCAGTTGTTCCCCGAGCAGGCGCTGGCGGGCGGTTAGCGCCGCGGCCTGCGCGCGCGCCCAAAACCAGACCAGAACGGCGGCGGCCGCGGCGGCAAGAATGGCGGAAAGGAGAGGAGACACGACGGAGGGATTTGCTGAGGCGGCCGGCGCGCAGGCGGTGAAAACCGACAACCGACGCCTGACCCCGGGCCGCCGCCGGCCCGCGCGACGCCGGCCTAGGCCTTGAACGGCTCGTTGGAGGGCGAGGGCTCCTTGGCGGAAAAATAGACCGTCACCCGGGTGCCCTCACCGATCTTGGTCCGCAGGTGCAGCAGACCGCGGTGGTCCTGCACGAGCCGGGAGACGATCGCCAGTCCGAGGCCGGTGCCCTTTTCGGCCTTGGTGGTGAAGTAGGGCTCGAAGATGTGGGGCAGCACGTCCGGCGGGATGCCCGCTCCCTGATCGAGCACCGACACCGCAATCAACGGCGGCTCGCCCGCCAGCGGCAGGCGTCCGATCACGAGCTCGTCGGGCCCGTCCTTGATCAGGTCGGCCGGCAGGGGTTCCACCACGGTCTCGGCGGTGACCCAGACCGTCTGGTCGGCACCGGTGCTTTGAAAGGCGTTGATGGTGAGGTTGAGCAGAATCTGGATCAGCTCCGTGCCGTTGATCAACGCCGCGGCGTCCTGGTCGAGGAGTTTGACCGCCAGATGCCCGCCATGGATGGCCGGGTGATGCTTGAGCAGCGTCTGCAGGTCGGTCAGCACCTGGTTGACGCGCACCTCGCGGTTGGAGAAGTGGCGTTTGCCCAGGGAACGCAGGTAACGGGTGGCGATGGCGAAGCAGGTGTTCACCTGTTTCGAGATGACCGAGAGGTCCTCGCGCACCGCTTCCAGATCCGTGCCGTGCAGAAACGAAGCCTTGCCCAGCCGCAACTCGAGCATCTCCACGTAGCCGATGATGATGGTCAGCGGGTTGTTGATGTCGTGCAGCACGCCGGCGTAGATCTGGTTGGTGGTGCGGGCCATTTCCTCCCGCAGATTGGCGTCATGGAGCTGGTCCGTCAGGTGGCGCAGGCGCTCCTGCGTGGAAAGGACCGTGTCCGAGATACGGCGCAGGCGCAGCGCGCGGGACGCGGCCTCCCGGATCGTGCCAAGGTCGAAGGGTTTGCTCAGGTAATCGCAGGCCCCCAGCCGGAGGGCCTGGCGCGCCGTTTCGATGGTCTCGTAGGCGGTGAGCATGATCACCTCGATATGGGGATCGATCTCCTTCAGGCTCCGCAGCACCTCGATGCCGGAACGCCCGGCCATGCGAATGTCGAGGAAGGCGATGTGCACCGGATTCTTGCGGGCGTATTCAATCGCCTGCTCGCCGTTCTCCACGGTGTGGACGCGGAAGTCGTTCTTGAACACCATCCGCAGCGAATGCCGTGGCCCTTCCTCGTCATCGACCACGAGCATGGTGGGCGGACCCTCGACGGCGGACGGGTTGGTCGTCGGACCGGCGTCGACCGCGGGTTCGGAAAAAGGCGCCGGGGAACCGCGGTCGGAGGCGGTGGTGGCGGGGGGTTGGGAGGGCATGGACCGGTTCCGGATTGTGACTCAGAAGTGATAGCCCAGCGAGAACGAAACGGTGTTGATCGACGTGCCGTAGGTGCCGTCGACGCTGTCCCCGTTTACCGGATTGACGATTCCGGTGTGAATTGTCCGCGTCGGGGCGGTGGCCCGCTGCAGCGAGAGCATCAGTTGCAGCGGCCCTTGCACATAGCCGACGCCAGCGCACCAGAACTGGCGGTTGGCGTCCGGCACCGCGGGATTCCAATAGGCGTCCGGCACCGAGTTTTGGGAGTAAGTGTAACCGGCGCTGACCAGCCAGCCATTGTCGAGGTAGCGGGTCGCCCCCAGCTCGTAGAAACAGCTCGACTTCCAGTTGAAGGGGACCGCCACCGGCCCACTTCCTTTCGAGATTACGACCGTCTGCAGACGATTCCAGCCGGTCCAGTCGATGTTGGCTTCGACGTTCCAGAGTGGCGTGGGGCGGTAGGAGTACCCGACGATCAGCACATCGGGAAAGGGAAACGTCGCCGAGGCGGATTCCGGCGGATAGTAGGGAGCGGACTCGGCGGTGCCGGAGATGTCGAACGTCGTCCGGTGTTGATAGCTTATGCCGAAGGCGTGCTGTTCGGCGGCCTGCCAGCGAAGCCCCAGGTTGAAGCTGACGTCATTGCCGTCGGCGACAAAGCGGAATTGATCCCCCGGCGTCAGGCCGATGCCGCGGCGCAGATCGAGTTTGAGCCGGTTGAAAGTGAGGCCGCCGCCGAGCGAGAACGAATCGCTGACGCGCCAAGCCACGACCGGATTGAGCGTGTAATAGGTTTCCTGGTTTCTGGTGGCGAAGGTCCGGAACCCGGAGGTCGTCGGCCAATCCGTGATGAAGCCGTAAGGGGCATAGAATCCCAATCCCAGCGCCCAGCTTTGGCTCGGGGCCGTCCAAGTGTAGTAGAATTGGGGAATGATGACGTCGTTACGGTTCATCGACGCGCCGGCGCCGGTGACCGACGACTGAAAATCGGCGTTCAGATTGACCCAGTAAGCGGTCGCCGAAACATTTTGCCCCTGGAGCTGGGTAAGGCCGGCGGGATTGTAGTAAATGGCGGCGGGATCGTTGGCGGTGGCCACGAAGGCGTTGCCGCGAGCCGCGGCGAACGCATCCTTGAATCCGATGCGGGTGCCGGACGCGTGGAGCACTGCGCCGGCGAGGGACAGCATTCCCACGCCGAGGCCAAACGCTTCAACAATGAGTCCGAGTGCTTTGGGTGCGCGGTGAAACCGGTCCGGCGGGGCAGAGGGCATGGGTCTCAGAGATTGAGCGGCAGATGTATCACAAGATCAGGATCCTCGGGCTTTTTGCGAGGCTGGATTTCGAGACGACCCGCGTGCGCCTCGATCACGCGCTTGGCGACGGTGAGGCCGAGGCCGACGCCGGTGTTGCGCGTCGTAAAGAACGGATCTGCCGCGCGGGCAGCCACATCGGCAGAAAACCCGCGCCCGTTGTCGTGAACGCTCAGTGCGAGGCCCGGGCGGCCGTCAGCCTCGACTTCGCCCGAGATTGTGATCGAAACGCGGGGTGGGGCGCCGGCGGATTGAAGACCGTTGAGGAAGATCTCCTGAAGAGCGTGCAAGAGGCTCGGACGATGGCAGCGCAGACGCGGATTGGAAAGCTCGCTCTGAATCACCAGTTCCCCGGCTTCCCCGAGAAATTCGCGCGAGCGGGCAAAACTTTTCTGCAGGAGATCTTCGAGGGAGAGGACATCCGTAACCCCTCCCTCTCCCTGAGCCAGGAAGAGCATTTGCTCCGTAAAACGTTGGATTCTACTGGTTTCCCGGCTCAAAGCTCGCCGTAACGAGTCGCGGAACTCGGCGTTGGCGTAGTCGGTGTCAAACAACTGCTCGTGGGTCGTCAGCGGCACGAGTGAGTTGCGGATTTCATGGGCGAACCGTTTCGCGATCAGACCGATAAGCTTGAGGTTGGAAGCCTCGATCTCCGCGCGCTGGGCGGCCCGTACTTGGGTAAAGTCCTCCAGCAGCAGCAGCGCCGGCTGGGGCAGTTTTTGCCCCTCGCGCCGCAGGGGGACGATGGTCACGTGGAATACTCGGGGCGGGGCGCCGGGATGCTCGTAAATAAAAGGTGACATTGACTGACCTTTTTCCACGACCTCGTGCAGACTCGATCCGAGAAGGGGGGGAAGGCCGGATATGTCCAGGGAAGTATAATCGGCAGCCCGGTCGCCCCAGAGGTGTCGGCGGAACGCCTGATTGGCAAAGAGCACGGCCAGGTTGGAGTCCACCACCAGGGCGCCGCCGGTCATCGCCCCGAGAACGTCGGCAAACAACCGGTGGCTGGTGGAGACCTCGCGGTGCAGCCACGAATTCTTCACAGCCAGCCCCAGCTCCTCCAAGAGATGAAATACGAGCAGCAACTCGGCGTCGCTGAACGGGACCCCGGTCAGGCGTCCGCCGATCAGAGCGACCCCGAGCGTTCGTTCGCGATCATTGACCGGCACGGCGATCTCACAGCCGAGAATCTCGAATTCGCGCTGGATCCGGGGGTCTTCCGCCAGGAAAGGGACGGTGCTTTCGGCGCCGAGTCGGAGGATTCGTCCGGACTGGAGGATGTGACGCCCGAGGCCGCTGACGCGGGACAACTCGATGCATTCCACGAGTTCCGCGGGCAGGCCCACGGCTCCGACGCACGCGAGCCGCGCTTCCCGGCTGGCGCCGGGCCCGAGCGCGCCGACCGGAGGGGGAGGCTCGATGAAGATCGCGACCCGCGTCGCGCCGATGATTTCGCGCAACTTGATGACGAAATGCCGGGTGAACTCCTGATAATCGAGCGAGTAGCTGAAGATCTGCGAGAAATCCCGCATGACTGCGAGGGCCGAGGAGGAAAAGGCGGGGACCGCCGGGGCCTCCCGGATAGGCAACGGCGGGCCCGGTCTCGTCGTGCGCGAGACCAGGCGCTGAATCAGCGCGGGCAAAGAAGCCTTCTCGAGGGGGCCGGTGAGGACGACATCCGCGCCCGCCCGATAAGCAGCGCGCTCGTCATCCGCGGAACTCTGGGGTAGGGCAATGAGCAGCGGACAGCGTGCTGCCAGATTGCGAAACTCGCCGACAGCCTCCTGCTCCCGCGAGGAGAACGTGCCGGTCACCCAGAGGCAGGCGTCGAACAGGCCGGCCTCGAGCAAGGGCCGGGCCGCGGCGAGGTCCGGCTTGCGCAGCGATTTGAGCTCGGCAGATGGCTCAGAAGCCGCGAATGGCGGAAGGGTCAGGCTGTCCGCGGCAATAATGAGCAGGTGAATCACTTCAGGAGGCCGTGGCTCGGAAAGCGTCGAGGGGTGAGCATGGTCAGCCGCTGCAACTAATTGGCAGGTATGGTTGTTAACGCAATGTAAAAATATCGACCATCTCCGTGGTTCGGACATTCGACGACCGCTGGGTTATCGCGGAATGAACTTGGGAGGAACATGTAGTCACAGAGTGCGGGAAGTGGGCGGTGGTGTTCCGGGCGCCCGGGGAAAGTGCGTCTGCCGTCGCGGAGTTGCGGCAAAGGTGCCTCGTCCGGTCATCGGAGGTCGATCCATCCCGTCTTGTCCTTTCGCGGAAACCGCACCGACGCTGCCCGCGGATGTCATCTCCGTCGCGATCTTGGGTCCGTGGCATCCGAAGGTCTTATACCCCTTGCGCCGTGGTGAAGGTGAATGCTGCATGATGCCGCTGACCGATGAGCCCACCGGCATCCAAGAGCTCTTGTGAATATCTGCGAGCATCAAAAGTGAGGCTTATACGGGAGGCGCGTTCACGCCCCGTGATTTCCACGAGAATTGGAGGCACGCGTTGTACGATGCCGGGGCCGCCGGCAGGCGGGGAGACCGACGAATGCTCGCGAAGGCGATCACGGCGAGGGCCGGCCAAGGGCCGGACGGCAGCCCATCACATCCGGGGCCCTGCATCCGGAACCCGCCGGGCATTGCCCGGCCGCCGAGGGGAGCCGCGGCGTGCGCAAGCCGACGGTCAGTTGAGCATTGCGACGCAGATTAAAATGTCTTCTATCCAGATCCGCGCGGAGCCTTTCGATACCCATGATCGCGCCGTCGACACCTCACCTCAAGAACGGTTCAGTCTGCAGTGAGCTCGTGGTTTTTCCCAGCCGGGAAGGTCGGAAGATCGTCGCTTACGTGGACCGTCTGGAGGACGATTCGACGCTGCGCCCGTGGGCGGTGGTCACGCCGAAGTACGGAGAGACCAAGAAGAACAATCTCCTCCTGGCGTATTATCTCGCGATCAATGGGGTCAATGTCCTCCGGTTTGACCACACCAATCACGTCGGCGAGAGCGAGGGCGAGATGGTCAACTTCACGCTGCCCGGGGCGGTGGGCGACATCCTGGCGGCGTTCGATTACCTGGATCAGATTCGGGGAGTGAGTCGGGCGGGATTGGTGGCGAACAGCCTGTCCGCCCGGATGGCCATACGCGCGGCCGCCCTCGACCCGCGCGTCAGCTTCCTGGTGAATGTCGTCGGGGTCGTCCACGTCCAGCGGACTCTGACCCTGGTGTACCGCGAAGATGTCGTGGCCAACCACCTGGCGGGCAAACGGTGGGGCCGGAATGACGTGCTCGGTTTCGACATCGACTTTGAAAACTTCCTCGGCGCGCTGGTGCGAAGCGGACTCCACACCTTGCAGGGCACGGGCGCCGATTTGGAGAAGATCGCGGTGCCGGTGGCGTTTCTGGCCGCCCAAAACGACGCCTGGGTCGACATCGAGGAAGTCCGGTCGGTGGTCAAATTGGCGCGGAAGGGGATTTTCCTGCCGATCAAGGATTCGATGCATGAGGTGCGCGAGAATCCCGATGCCGCGGAAAAGACCTTTCGCCTGCTGGTCCAGCTTTGTGCGAGCTGGTCGGAAGGAAACGGGCTGACGGAGCGGGACGTCGCCGTGCCGGACAAGCGGACGTTTTTGCGCCAGAACCGGGTCGAGCGGGAGCGCTTGCGGCGGGCGAACCCCGACTCGCGGACCGAGGCGGAATTCTGGGCGCGGTATCTCGACAAGTACGAGTTCTTCGAGAACGTCGACGTCTACCAGCACTATCTGAATCTCATGGGCGATCTGCTGGGGGATTTCCGCGCCGGCGAGGTCCTGCTGGACGCCGGTTGCGGCAACGGCCTCTTTGGCGTCTGGGTCCTCCGCCAGTTGTTGGCGGCGCAGCGTCAGCCCCTGCGCCCGCCCCCCGTCTACCTGGGGGTCGACCTGACCGAAGAGGGACTGCTGGATGCGATGCACAAACAGGGGTCGTTGAGCCGCGGGGCGGCCTTTCGCGACGGCCGGACCGACACGCCGGGACTGCTGTACGCCCGGATGAACCTCGATCTCTTTGAGGGCGCCAACGGCGCGCCGCCCACGGGCGACGAACCCGCCGGGCCGACCGCGACGATCGGGTTCGCGGCCCACACGTTCGACAAGATCTGCTGCAGCCTGCTGCTGTCCTATCTCAACCGGCCGGAGGCGCTGCTGCAGGGTCTGCACCGGGTGTTGCGGCCGGGTGGCACCATCGTCGTCTCCAGCATGAAACCTTTCTGCGACCTCTCGATGATCTATCGGCGGTACGCGGAGGGCCGCCGGACCGAGGATGAGATCGAGTCCGCGCGGGAGCTGCTGCGGGCGGCGAGCATGATCAAGGTGAAGGAAGAGCAGGGATACTACACGTTTTATTCGGCCGAGGAACTGTCGGAGATGATGAAGGCCGCCGGCTTTGTCCACCTGCAGGTGTTCACCTCGTTTGGCAATCAGGCCGTGGTCGTGCGCGCCGAAAAGTGATCCTGTACTGCATACTGTCGTCCCTGGTCAATGCGGTCGCGAGCCTCATCCTGGGCGTAACGGTCTTTTCCAAGAATCCCCGCGATCCGCGGGCCCGCACCTTCGCCTGGATGACGGTCACGGTGGCGGCCTGGTCCAGCCTTTATTTCGGCTGGCAATTGGCGACGGATGCGGCGACGGCGCTGCTGTTCTGCCGGCTGCTGTCGGCGCCGGCCGTCGT
>JBJKRD010000418.1:0-2748 GCA_046704925.1 Opitutaceae bacterium
GTGCAGGCGGAGGCGCGCAACGCCGACCAGGCCAGCACCGAGCTCACCGGGCGGCTCCAGCGCCGGGAGCGCGAGCTGGCCGCGCTGGAGGCGGACCACGGCGAGGCCGAGAGGCGGCTCGCCCGGGCCCGGGCGTCCCTGGAGGAGGCGGAAAAGCTGGTCGGCGAGCAAAAGGACCTGATCGCCACCATCGAGCAGCGGCTGGCCGAGCTCCGGGGCGACCGCGACACCAAGAAGGAAGCGCTGGCCCAGGCGCGGCTGGAACTCGCCGAGCGCCGTCAGAAGGTCGAGGTGCTGGACCGGGGCCTCGGCGAGATGGCGCACCGGCGCGCCCAGCTCGGCGACCTGCTGGCGCAACGGCAGCAGGAGGTCGAGACGTGGACCGAGCAGGCGGCCGAGCTCGGCGCCGAAGTGACGGCGCAGCAGGCGCGCGCCGCGGAGATCGCCCGGACCCTGGGCGTGGCGCAGGCCTCGGTGGAGCGGATCCGCGGCGAACTCGTGGACCTCGAGCGGCAGATCACCGCGGTGGAGGAGGTGCAGCAGCGACGGCACGCCGAGGCCGATGCGACGCAGGAGGAGCTCGGCCGGGCCGAGGTGCGGCTGGCGGAGACGCGGTCGCGCGTCCAGTTTCTCGCCGAGGAGATGCAGCGCGAGTTCCAGACCGACCTGGCGACGGTCCACTGGAAGACGCTGCTATGGCACGCCGGCGACGATCCGCCGGATCTCAAACCGCTGGACCTGGACGAAGACGAGGAAGCGGAGGGCGGAGCCCGGACACCGGAAGCCGGAGAGACGGCGCCGGGCGCGGCGGAGGGTCCCGGCCCCAAGGCGAAAGGCCGGAGCCGAAAGCCCAGGATCCGCCAGCGGGGCGAGCCGACCGAGGCGGACCGCGCGGCGCTCGATCAAACCAATTGGGACGGGGTCAAGGCCGAGCTGGAGGCGCTGCGCCAGCGCCTCGGCAGCATGGGCGCCGTCAACCTGGTGGCGATCGAGGAGTACGCCGAGCTGCGCCAGCGGTTCGATTTCCTCCGGACGCAGAGCGACGACCTCACGACGGCCAAGGCCGAATTGCTGCGCGCGATCGACCAGATCAACCAGATCTCGCAGCGGCAGTTTGAGCAGACCTTCGATCAGGTCCGCAAGAGGTTCGAGTACACCTTCCAGATGCTGTTTGGCGGCGGACACGCCCGGCTCGAGCTGGTGCAGGCGGAGGACATCCTGGAGAGCGGCATCGAAATCGTCGCCCAGCCGCCCGGCACCCGGCTCAAGAGCATCACTCTGCTATCCGGCGGCCAGAAGACGCTGACCGCCGTGGCGCTGCTGTTCGCCCTCTACATGGTGAAACCGTCGCCGTTCTGCCTGCTCGACGAGCTCGACGCGCCGCTCGACGAATCCAACATCGGCCGGTTCACCAAGCTGCTGCGACATTTCACCAAGGACTCGCAGTTCCTGATCATCACCCACAACAAGCGCACCATCGCGGCGGCGGACGGAATCTACGGGGTGACGATGGAGGAGCGCGGCGTCTCCAAGCTCGTCTCGATGCGGTTCAATCACGAGCGCGGCGAGGCCGAGGCCGTGGCGACGGTGGCGGATGCGGTGCGCGCGACGCGAGTGCCCGCGGCCGAGGAGGCATCGGCCGCCCCGGGCGCCCGTTGACGCCGGACGGCGCCGCCCCCGGCGGCCGTCAGCCCTTCTGCCGGTTGAGGTGGTTGACGATGTAGCTGGTGACGTCCACCAGCGCCGAACCCGGCTTCAGGTACACCGGCGGGTCGATGATGATGTCCACCTTGGCCTCCTGCGCGATGGCGGGCCATTCGTCCTTGAGCGCCTCGAAGATGTTGGTGAGCGGCGCCTCGCCGGCCGCCTGCTGTCGGGCGAGGGTCTGGATGTTGCCCAATTCCTGGTCGATTTTGTCGACCTTGGCCGTATCGCCGGCGATCGCGGCGTCGTTGCGTTCCTGGACCAGCTTCACCATCCGGTTTTTCCAGGCGGCCGAGCGGTAGAACGCCTGGACGACATAGGTGCGGCTGAAGATGCCGACGGTCAACTGGGTGTCGGCGCCGGTCTGCGCGCGCAGCCCGGCGGCCGGGAAGAACAGGGAGGCGACGACGACCGCTCCAGCGGCCGCAGTACGGAAGCGAAAGATCTTCATGGCGGGGTCCTCGGGGGGTGGGCCGGATGCACTGCCTTTGCGGCAGCATAGGCGGAGGCCCGCGGCGGACGCGAGCGCGATTTTCCGCACCGGCCGTCCATCGCCGCCGCCGGCGCGGCGCGGGTCGCCCGGCACCCGTTCAGGCGATGAGGTCCGGCGGCACGTTGGCGAGCGCCTCGTCCATCGTCGTGACGCCCTCCTTGACCTTGAGCATCGAGTCCTGGTGGAGCGTCTTCATGCCGGTGCGCATGGCGATGCGCTTCAGCTCGGCGGTTTCCAGCTCGCGATTGATGCCCTCGGTCAGCTCCTCGCTGTTGGCCATGAGCTCATGAATGCCGATCCGGCCCCGGTAGCCCATGCCGCCGCAAAGATGGCAGCCGTGCGGGTTGGCCCTGTGGATCTGCCCGTTCCAGCCGATGGCCTTCTCAATGATCTGCTTTTCGCGGTCCTTCGGCGTGTAGGGCTGACGGCAGTTCCGGCACACCCGGCGCAGGAGGCGCTGGGCGCAGATGCACACCAGCGAAGCGGAGATGTTGAACAGTTCGGCCCCCATTTCGCTGAAGCGGGCGATGGTCGACGGCGCGTCGTTGGTG
>JBJKRD010000419.1:0-6310 GCA_046704925.1 Opitutaceae bacterium
ACAAACTGGTGGCCACCCTGACACTCAGCGGCGGCAGCGGCGCGCAGACCAGCCCGTATACGCTGTTCTTCTCCGAACGCCTGGGCGGGGGCACGCAACTGGCCGGCTCGCCCGAGCTCAACGTCGAGTTCACGCCCGACCAGAAGTTGATCGACGCCCTCTTCACCCTGACCTATGGCGCGCATGACCCGGGGCCGCCCCCCGCCGAGGCACCGCAAGCCGAAGGGCCGCCGGCGGCGGCCGGACACGCGGTCGCCACCCCCGCGCCGGCCCACTGAGCCCGTCAGCCCGCCCTCCGCCCGCACGCATCGCCACGCTGCGTCCCGCGCCTACGGCCATGAATCTCAAGCGGCCCACGTCATACGCCCTCCACTGGTGTGGCTCCTGCGGGCTGCTCCTGCTGTGCTGGGGTCTCTGGCTCGTGCTGGGCCTGTTGCTCGGTCTCCAGGTCTGGATCGCCACCCATCATGAGCTGACGCTGCCCGACTTCGCGTTGCAGGCGGTCGAACGCCGGCTGGCCGCCTCCAACGTCACCGCGCGCTTCGGCCGCGCCGTCTTTGATCCGACCGGGCGGGTGGTGCTGGAAAACGTGCGGCTGTTCTCCCCGCTCTACTCTACGCCGCTGCTGACCATCCGCGCGGCCTACACGCGCCTCAATTTCTGGGCTCTGCTGGTGGGCGACCTCCGGGTGCATGAGGTCCGCCTGACCGGCGTGGACCTGCACCTGCCCGCCATGCTGTCGCCCTCGGGTACCGACGAGGCGGTGGTCAGCGGCCTTGACGGGGTCTTTCACCTTGCACGCACCCGCTACGACATCGACACCTGCACGTTCTACCTGGCCGGCGTGGCCGTCACGACCGAGGGGAGCTTCCGTCTGCCGACCGCCATTCATCCGCATCCCGGATCGCTGCCGCTGCTCGACCTGGTGCTCCAACGTTATTTGAAGGCCGGTCGCAAGATCCTGGCGTTGCGCCCCGCACTGGACGCCATGGAGCAGCCGCGTCTGCACCTCACCCTGACGCCGGCAGAAGGACCGGGGGCCGTCGTCGATGCCCGGTTCTTTGTCCACGCCTACCATCCCGAGGGACCGCTTCTCGTTTCGGGCGGCAGCGTCCGCGCCCGCTTTCCCCTGCTGGGCGAGACCCCCTTCCCCGTCCACGCGCGGTTGCACCTGCGGCAGGCCGTCTGGAAGGGGCAGGGCGAAGTGGACGGACTGGAAGCCGATCTGAGCGGCCGGCTCGTTCCTGACCGGTTTGTTTTCAGCCCCCAGGCTCTGCGTTTGACCGCGGCCGGCGGCTACGTGCGCGGGATTCCCCTCGGGGCGCCGTTCGCGAGCCTCACGCTCGAACATCTCCCGCAGCTGCGCGGCGAAGCGACCCTCGCGGCGGACGGGGCGCCCGTGAGCGTGCACGGCGCGGTTGACGTGAAGAAGGGCGACGGCGCCGTCAGCTTTCGGGGTTCGGTCACGCCGCTGCTGCACCGCCGCATCGCCGCCCTGCCCGGCCTGGCGGCCGCGAACCAGCTTTCCCTGGGCGACCCGGTTCACGGACAAGGCGACGTCGAACTCGCGGGATGGAGACCCGTCGGCGCCGAGGGCGATGTCACGACCGGCCATCTCGTGCTGCACGAGGTTCCGCTCGATGCCGTGAGCGCCCATGCCAATTTCACCGGGCACACCCTCCGCGTGACCGATCTTGTCCTGCGGCAGGGCGCCAACGAAGCGCGCGGGTCCTATACGGTGAATGCCGTCACCCGCGACTACCGCTTTCTCCTGCGCGGCCGTCTGCGCCCGCTCGATATTTCCGGCTGGTTCAAGGGATCCTGGCCCCACTTCTGGACCAACTTCGATTTTTCCGCCGCGCCCCCGTTCGCCGACGTCGACGTCGTCGGCCGCTGGCGGGCGCCGGAACAGAGCAAGGTTTTCGGTCATGTCGACGCCCCGCGTGTCGGGATACGCGGCGTGCCGTTTGATCACGTCGATACGACGCTCTTCTTTCGGCCGTACTACTTCGACGTCTTTTCCTTTACCGCCGCCCAGGCCGGCCGTTCGGCCCACGGTACCTTCGTGCTCACGACGGAACCGCACCAACCCGTGTACCGGACGCTCGATTTCAAGGCGGTCTCCGATCTGGATCCGATGGCGTGTGCGCAGATCTACGGGCCGGCCGGCATCGCCATGGCGGCCCCCTATCATTTTGCCGCGCCGCCGCTGGTCCATGCCACCGGCCACCTTGTGGGGCCCGAGGTTCCGGGCGGTCGCCAGACCCGGATCGACGCCACGGTCAGTTCCACCGGACGGTTCACCTTCCACGGCTTTCCCCTGGATGACCTGCGTTTCACCGCCGCCTACAACAACGGGGATCTGGATCTCCGGCAGATCGAGGGCCGGTTCGCCGACGGCAAGGCGACCGGCGATGCGAAGCTCACGGGACCCGCGGAGCCACGCCGGCT
Source organism: Opitutaceae bacterium (assembly GCA_046704925.1). Lineage (GTDB taxonomy): Bacteria > Verrucomicrobiota > Verrucomicrobiia > Opitutales > Opitutaceae > Fen-1467. The sequence continues at coordinate 2,452 of JBJKRD010000419.1, forward strand.
CGCCTTCGAAGCCCGGCTGCAGGGCGCGAACCTGGGTCAAGCCATCGATGCGGTCGAAAGCCTGCAGGAGCAAGGTCATCCCGCCGCGACGCCGCATCCGCGGAGCCGGCTCATCGAAAATGCCTCGCGGTGCCAGCTCGATCTGAATCTCCATGCCGCGGGGCATTACAAGGATTTCCTCAGCTATCAGGGCGGCGGCCACGTCCGCATCCAGGGTCACAGCCTGGTCGAGTTCCCACTTTTAAAACTGCTATTCGAGCTCCTGAGCAAGTCGCTGCTCAACTTCAAGTCGCAACGCCTGGACAATGCCGAGGCCGCTTTCACCGTCGAGGGCCCCCGGCTCGTGTTTCCCGATTTCAAGATCACCGGGCCGAGCGCGGCGATCGAGGCCGGCGGCGAATATCGGCTCGACACCAAGTCGCTCGACTTCACCGCCCGGATCTCGCCGTTCCGCGAACATCACTTCGTGTTGACCGATGTCCTGGGGGTGGCCCTTTCACCCTTGCTCAGCACGCTGGAGGTGCGGCTCACCGGCCAACTGGCCGACCCGTCGTGGAGCCTGACTTTTCTTCGCTCGCTTGCCCCGGCACGCGGGCCCAGCGAAGGAGCCGCGAGCAAGGCCGCGCCCGAAAAGTCGTCGGAAATTCAGTTGTTGCCGACCGATACGGCCCCCGCTGAGACCGGTGTTCCGGCGACCCCGTCTTCGCAAGCGCCCTCCCAGGCAAAAGGGACCGAGGAGGCAAAGCCGCCGCCCAAAGGAAACGGTCAGCCGCGCCTGCCCTGACGGTCAAGGGGCGTGGCCGGGCGAGATGCCGAAGAGTCCAAGTTCACTTCGCTCTTTGAGCAACCTCAGTCTTTCAATTAGCTTATTGTAAGCCAGTTAAGTAGGTCGAAACGACCATGGGAGGCCGCCCGCCTTCCGGACAACGCCCTATTGACCCCTCTGCCAGCCCGACGAGTGGACCATGGGTTCAGGCATAATAAGGTATTTTGGTTCAGTTAGTTGACATTGCAAAGGGCATGCACGATTTTCCCGGCGTTCTTTTTGGTCATAGCAGTATGCGTTGTGTTAAGAACCCCAGTACCCCGCTTGATCGGTCTGGGGTTCTTTTTTCGGGGAGTACGTGCCGCTGGCGATCACGCGCCGATCGATCGGCTTCTCGCCGACCACGGTCCGCCCGCGCCCTTGTTGACTCTCGCCGCCGAGAGCTCCATTGGCGTTTCCACCGCCCCGCGACGTCTCCAAGGGTCAGCAGCTTCCATCGAAGTCGACAGCGCGATCGCCATCGGCTTGAAACGCCGGCCGGTTTTTCACCCTTCGCGCAGCAACGCCGCCATCTCGGCGATGGCGGCGGCGTCCGGCGCCAGATTGCGCTCCTCGCCAGGATCCTCGTCGAGATGAAAGCAGAGCCAAGGGCTGCCATCGGCGTTCAGCACGACCTTGCGGCGCGCCGTGCGCACTCCGCGCCAGATACGGTCACATTGGCGCGGCAGCCTCACGACGCACGGCATCGAGATGTTCTGCGCCTCGAGCCCGCGCCTTGGCGCGAGCGGTGATCGCTCGCCCGCCCAAGCCAGCGTCCACCGCGGCAGATCGACCAGCGAGACGGGATCGTCCCTCGTTCCACCTCGCCCCGCATCCAGCATCCAGGATCCGCCGGCGTCGAGGCGGGCCCCCCGCACCAGCAGCGGCACGCGGATGCTTTCTTCGTACGGCCAGCCCTTGCGAAACAAACCATGCGCTCCGTGCATGTCGCCATGCACCGAGGTGAAAACCACAATCGTATTGTCCCGCGACACCCCGGACAGCAACCGGCCGATCGCCCGGTCCGTCGCCTCCAGATGCGCGTAATATCCCGCGAGTTCCTTGCGCGCCTGGTTCTCCGTCCCGCCGCCGCGAGGCACGTTCGCGGCCAGGCGGATCCGGTGCGGATCCTGCGGTGTCATGCCGGCGGCCGGCGCATCGTAAGGCGGGTGCGGCGGCTCAACGCTGACCACCACAAACCAGGGCCGACCCGGATTTCGGAACGCCGATGCCGGCAGTCGGGCTGCCGAAGGGCTCGGGCATTGGATCGGGTCCGTCTCCGCCCCGGCAATGCCTGTCTCCAGCCTCCGGTCTCCGCTCTCCGCTTGCCGCTCGTCGGCTTCCGGCCTCCGGTATCCGAAATCCGCGATCCAATGCGCAGCCCGGTCGCACAACACATCGGATTGGTAGCCGGGAAACTGCTCCGGCCGGGCGAGCCGCGTCCCGTGCAGCCACGGATCGTTCACCAGAAAGCCGCTCTCGAAGCCCTCCCAAAAATCGAAACCTCCCCGCCAGTCGGGAGGCACCACGATCCGGGCATGCGCATCGCCGACGACCGGCAGGTCCGGATCGCGTCGATAAAGGTGCCACTTGCCGAAGAAGGCCGTCACATAGCCGCGGTCCTTCAGGCGATGCGCCACGGTCCGGGCCTGCCGCGGCAGAGGATCGAAGTAGTCACGCACGCCGTTTTCCGGCGAGCGCACTCCCGTCAGCAAAGCGGCGCGGGCAAACGGCCCGAACGGATGCGGAGTCACTGCCTGCGCGAAGTTGACCGCCTCCGCCGCCAGGGCGTCCAGGCAGGGCGTGTGCGCGTTGGGATCCCCGGCATATCCGATCGCCTGGCCGCGCCATTGCGTGGTCACAATCCAGAGGATGTCCGGCGGTCGGCCGGACCGGGCGCCCCGGCCCCCGGGCCCAGGGTTCGGCATTCTCGATTCGGCAGTCACGGCCGGTTGGCAATGCTCTGAGCGCCGGTCCCCGGCCCACGGTCTGCCGGCCCTCCGGTCTCCAACACCCGCTCGCCGGTTTCCGCGGGAGGCGGCACCGGTTCGAGGTTTCCCCGCCAGAGTTCGCGATAGATGGCATTGGCTGGCGGAGCGAGGCGCCGCTCGTCGAAACCGCGCGCATCGACGTAGTCGTAGCCATAATGAAAGGCCGCCAGCAGGAGGCGCTCGGAATAACGGCCGTGGGCCAGGAGCGTGTGGCGGCACCAAGCCAGGTAATCGATTCCCGCCTCCAGGTTGGCGCGCCAATCCCAGACGGTCGGCTCATAGGGTTCCGACGACACCGTGGCCCACGCCTTGGGTTTGAGCTGCAGCAGTCCGCGGGCGTCGCCGTTATGCGCGCGGGCGTCGAACGCCGACTCGGCGGCCACCAAGGCGAAGAGGAGGCGCGGGTCCAGCCGGTACCGCGCCGCCGGGGGCTGGATGGCCCGCCACACCTCGCGCCGATCCACGGGCTCACGCCGACCGGCACAAGCCGTGAGGAGGGCCAGATTCAAAACCGCAACGACCGTGCGTGTCACCGGTGCCAGCCTTCTGCAAGGCGGCCCAAAACTCAAAACCCAAAACTTCGCCCCGGGGCGCCGCGGCCCGGTCACTCCAGCCGGCGGAAGACCAACGCTGCGTTCTGGCCGCCAAATCCGAGGTTGTTGCTCAGGACGGTGCGCACGGCGGCGGTGCGCTTCACGTTCGGGACGTAGTCGAGATCGCAATCGGGATCCGGCTCCTCGTAGTTGATCGTCGGCGGCACCTCGCCGGTCTGGATCACCTTGGCGCTGATCACCGATTCGATGCCGCCGGCGGCGCCGAGCAGGTGTCCGGTCATCGACTTGGTCGAACTGATCATGAGCCGGCGGGCGTGGTCGCCGAAGACCTTTTTGATCGCGAGCGTTTCGAACTTGTCGTTGTACGGCGTCGAGGTGCCGTGGGCGTTGACATAATCGATGTCGCCCGGCTGCACCCGGGGGCGGGCCAGCGCCCCCGGCCTGGCCAGCCCCTGGGCGCGGCCCGCCGGATCGGGCTGCGTGATTTTGAAACAGTAGCACCAAGCGCC
>JBJKRD010000420.1:0-8712 GCA_046704925.1 Opitutaceae bacterium
GATAAATCGGCCGGCCGTTGAGCATGAACTGGTGTCCCTCGGCCCGGAAGTCCCGGAGGCCAAATGTCAGCGTCCGGCCGTCGTCCGCGCCCCCACCCTTCAGGCGCAACGTCAGATGCTGCAGCACCGGATGAAACTCGTCCCAAGTCTGCGCCCCAGGCCCCAGCGGCACATTCAGTTCGGCGGTTCCGCCTTGGGCGGTCCACGTCACCGCCGTGGCCACCCCGCCGGCGGTCAGCGTGCCGGCCCCGGCCGCGCCGGTTTCGTTGCCGATTTGGACCCTGACGAGGGCGGACTTGGTCGCGACGTCGGGAAAGACCTGGGCGTCGGCGATCCACACGGGCGTGGTGGCCCGCAGTTCGATCGCGCCCACGATGCCGTTCCAGGTGGCCCCGAGGGAATCCGAGACGGAATGGGCGTCGGGTCGGTACGGCAGGATCATGCGATTGTCGACGCGGATGGTCAGGTGATGGCGGCCCGGCGGGAGTTCGCCGAGATCGTAATCGTGCGGCGCCACCAGGGTGTCCCGGGAGCCGACCTCGCGGTCATCCACCCAGGTCGTGGTCCGCCAGTGCGGTCGCTCCAGGTGCAATTCGACGCGGCGGCCGCGCCACGCCGCCGGAATTTCGATGTCGCGCTGATACCACGCGGCGCCCAGATAGTGCCGCGGCGGCTGGCAGAGGAACGGCACCTTGACGTGGCCGGGCTTGGTGTACCGGCGATACTCGTCGCGCTCGTACCACAACGAGTCGTACAGCGACAACACCCAGGGCGTGTCGATGCCGATGGGATCGCCATAGCCCTGCGCCTGCAACACCCCCGGCAGGCGGATGTGATCCGGCAGATTGCCGGCAAACCATCGCGCCTGCACGCCGGTGTCCTTCCGGTCCAGCGCGAACCGCCAGCGCCCGGAAAGGGCGACCGGTTTGATCGCGGCCCGGGCCGCAACCACCGCGAAGGCCCCCAGGGCGAGCAGCCGGAGAAAGTGCGGCGGCGGACTCATCGTGGCGAAAGGCGTGGCAACCCGGCGGGAAACACTGCCGGTAAACAAAACCGGCCTCCGCGAAACTGCAATCGCCGGCGCCAACGCGAGGCCGGCCGCGGGCGCCGCACCGGGCGGCGTTCAGCTCCGGCGCCGCCGGCTCAACAGGAGCATGACCGCCCCGAACACGGCGAAGACGGCGCCCCAGACGAGATTCACGTTCTGCCCGAGGGAATGCTGCGCATAGATCGCCGGGTTGGAGACAAGGCCGTAGATGACCAGGATAATGCCCAGGAGGGCGAACAACAGGCCCAACGGAATCCGGACGTCAAGATTCATGGCGGAAAGCGGTTGAGGTTTACCAGAAGATGATGTTCAGCACGACCGCCCCCGCGAGGACGACCGAGCCCAGCACGGCCGGGCGCAGGTACCACGCCTTGTCATGCTCGCGGATCTTTTCAGTCAGGGAGTAGACCAGGCCCCGCAGTTCGTCATCCGACTTGTTGGGCCGGGTGGTGACGGAAATGAGAATCGTGGTTACGAAGCAGACGGTCCAGGCATAGATCGCGGTCCAGAAATTCTGGGCCATGATGCTCGGATAGTGGTGCACGACGGCGAGCCACCCGCCGCGGGTGATGCCCGCGACCGCTCCCACCGGGAGCGTGAGACCCTGGTGGATGGCCGCCGCCACCGTGCCGGCGATCAGCCCAAAGAACGCCCCGTGCCCGGTCGTGCGCCGCCAGAACATCCCGAGCAGGAAGGTCGCAAACAGCGGCGCATTGACGAAGGCGAACACGAGCTGCAGGACGTCCATGATGTTGTTGTACGCCGAGGCGAAATACGCCGCGCCCATGCTGGCGAGAATACCGACGACTGTCGTCCAGCGCCCCACGGCCAGGTAGTGGGCGTCGGTCCCGTCCTTCTTGATGTGTCCCTGGTACAGATCGTAGGTGAACACGGTGTTGAACGCGGTGACGTTGCCCGCCATGCCGCTCATGAACGAGGCCATCAGGGCCGTCAGGCCGATGCCCAGCATGCCGGACGGAAAATAATGGGCCAGCATCAGGGGCACCACCATGTCGTAGTTGTAGCTCCCGTCCTTGGGCGGCAGGTGGAAGCCGTGCCCGCTCACCGTGAGGGCGATCGCGATCAGGCCCGGGAAGATCACCAGGAAGGGGAACAGCATCTTCGGCACGGCCGCGAGCAGCGGCGTCCGGCGCGCCGCCCCCATGTCCTTGGCAGCCATGGCCCGCTGCACGACGAGGAAGTCCGTGCACCAGTAGCCGAACGAGAGGACAAACCCGAGGCCCATGGCCAGGCCGAACCATTCGACCCCCATGGGATTCGCGGACGGCGAACCGACGTGGGCCCAGGACTGCGTGTACGTGCCCGGCTGGAACCCGGTCTTCTCCGCCAGCACATTGAGCTTGGCCACCAACCCGTGCCAGCCGCCGACATCCTTCATGCCCAGCATCACCAGCGGCAGGAAGCCGAAGACGATGAGGAAGAATTGGAGGACCTCGTTGTAGATCGCCGAGGTCAGGCCGCCCATGAAGATATAGAGCAGGACGACGACACCCGAAAGAATGATGCAAAGATGGAAGTTCCAGCCGAGGATTGAGCTGAGCAGCAGGGCGAGGGCGTACATCGAAATCCCCGACGACATGATCGTCATGAAGGCGAAGGTCAGCGCGTTGAAGCTGCGCGTTTTTTCGTCGAACCTCAGCTTGAGGTACTCCGGAACCGAACGGGCCTTCGAGCCGAAATAGAACGGCATCATGAACACGGCGACGAACACCATCGCGGGGATGGCGCCGATCCAGTAAAAATGGCTGGTCATGATTCCGTATTTCGCGCCGGAGGCGGCCATGCCCATCACCTCCTGGGCCCCCAGGTTCGCGCCGATAAACCCAAGCGCGCAGACCCAGGCCGGCAGCGATCGACCCGATTCGAAAAAGTCGGTGCTGGTCTTGAGGTATTTCCGCAGGACCCACCCGATGGCCAGTACAAAGACGAAATACAGGCTGAGGATGAGGTAATCGACGCTGGCCAGATGCAGGACCACTTGCGGGTCCCCACCTGCGGCCGAAGACGCGCCGATCGCCGCGAGGACGGGAACAGGGGATAAGAAGTGCATGGAGGGGTTGATGGCGCGAAGAGCGCGCCAAACGCCGTAGCGGACAACCGCCGCCTTGGAAAGCCTTTTGATCGCGCCGCAAATCCCCGCGCGCGGCGGACGCCACGCGGGGCGTCGAACGAGGCCCGCCGACCCGGGCCGCGCCGGTGGCCACGGCCGGGGTCGGCGGATGGCTCCGGGGTGAAGGCGCGAAAGCTCCACGCGGATACCGCGGGGATCGAGAGACGCCGAATCATTTTCGGTCAACGCGGCCGCCTCTTCCGACCCGTCCGGCTCCACCCTTTCGACGGAGCCCACCGCCTTTGCCGCGGATGGAATCCACCACTTGGGCGACATCCCAAGGGTCGGGAATCTCAGAGACAAATCCATAGAGACTCCGGTCTGCCAGCCTCCCTAGGGAACCGGTCGATTGCGATATAAGGGCGGCGAGCCGCCCCAAAAATCGGGCCGATCTCCTATTCTAACGCAAAAGTCGAAGCCCCTAATACGATGAACGGCTATCCGAGCCAGTCCAACCGCTATTCTAATACGTTATTATGCTATCCATCAGTCACTTACATCAAACTGTCAGATTATCGTCCGGTTGACCGTTTTTGGCGTGAGGGCCAATCATCCGCTCAGCTTCTGCTTCCTCCCGCCTCCCGTTGGCGAATCGAAGCGCCCCCTGCCGTCAGATGACGGCATCAGTCTGCAAACTGATTCGTGACCAGAAACCAGAACGAAAACACCCGGTGCGGCCGTCCGGTGATCCTCCACCCGTTCAAAAGCGCACGAAGCGTTCCGCATGGTCCGCAAACGGCGGACGCATTGGCCGGACGGTGAGCCGGGAAGCCCGCGGATCCGCGCACCCTCAGCATCAGTTTCCCCGGGAACCCATTCCCCATCAGTAAACCAGCAACTACATCAAAGACCGATGATGAATACGATCCAGACTCCCAGCTACCTGCGACGACTGATGGTCGTGCCAGCGTGCCTCCTGTTTACCGCCGCTCCGCTGTTGGCCCAACAGGCCGCGCAGCCCGCCCCCAACGAAGAGATCGTGAAGATGTCGCCGTTCGAGGTTCAGGCGTCATCCCACGACGTCGGCTACTATGCCGAGAACACCCTCGCGGGCAGCCGCATGAACACCAACGTCGGTGATCTCGCCTCGTCGATCACCATCGTCACCAAGCAGCAGATGATCGACACCGGAGCCGTCGACCTCAACGACGTGTTCCTTTACGAAGCCAACACCGAGGGTGCGCGCACCTACACGCCGAGCCCCCAGATCGCCGGCACGAACCGGGTCGTCGACGCGATCGCCGGTTGGAGCGCCGACCAAGGGCAGTCGGGCTACGGGCCTTCGTCCGCCAACCGCGTCCGTGGCCTCGACACCACCGATGTCGCCATCAACAACTACCAAGCCAGCGCCCGCATTTCGTTCGATTCCTACAACACGAACAGCGTGGAAATCAACCGCGGGCCGAATTCGCTGCTGTTCGGCACCGGCAGCCCGGCCGGCATCACCAACCAGTCGACGACGCAGGCCATCCTCAACAAACGGAGCACGCAGGTCCAATACCAGCTCAGCAGTTGGGGGGGCTATCGCGGATCCATCGGCACCAACCAGCCGCTGGGCGACAAGCTGGCGGTCTTCGCCGCCGCCCTCTACGACTCCCGGGGTTTCCAACGCAAACCGTCGGCTGATGTCTACCGCCGGCAATACGTGGCCATCACGTTTCAGCCGTTCTCCTCGACGCGCATCACCGCGAACTTCGAGAATTACGACAACTACAACCGGCGGCCCAACTCGCTGATGCCGCGCGACGCCATCACCCCGTGGCTGCAAGCCGGCCGCCCGGCGTACAATTCGGTCACCCAGATGTTGACCGTGATGGACACCGGCCAAGTCGTCGGACCGTACGTCGCGAACTCGGCCGACCCGCGCTACGCCGCCGTCGTCGTCCCCACCTACCACCTGCCGTCCAGCCTGGCCAACCAGAATGCGATGAGCACGCTGACTTCGCCGATGTATGTGCCGGGCATCGCGATCAACGGGCCCCTGACGCACCGGTACATGTTGATCAACCAGGGTACGCTGTTGAGCATGTGGAACCGGGGTCCGGGCGACTTCTCGCAGCCGCAGTGGCCGACCGGCATTCCCGCCACCGCCAGTCGCACCCAGGCGGATTGGAACCTCCTGGCTACCGTGCCTTCGATTTCGACTTTGGTCCTGCAGCCCCTCCTGGCCAATGGGACCGCGGTCTATGCGTCGGGGGCCTGGTCGCCGCCCGAGATCAACGACAAGTCGCTCTACGATTGGGATTCCATCAACACCCTCTCGATGAATTACGGCTTCGTGAAGGCCAAGACCTACAACATCGAGCTGCAACAAACGATCACCCCCGAGCTCAACCTCGAAGTCGGCTGGTTCCGCCAGGAGATCGAGGAAACGGACAACTATTCCATGGGGCAGACCAACCAGCAGACGGCCCTCTATGTCGACCCCAACCTCGTCCGGCAGGACGGAACGCCGAACCCCTACTTTGGCAGCCCGATGGAGTACGATTACTCGGCGGACGTATTCCGGATTCCGGAGATCAGCAATACCTTCCGGGCCCAGCTCGCCTATGAGCACGACTTCTCGAAGAACTCCGGGTGGACCCGCTGGCTCGGCCATCACCGGCTGTTCGGACTCTGGTCCCGTTGGGAGGATCGGATCAAGAACCTGCGGTACCGCCTGTCCACCGACGGTGGCGATTCCCGCTATCTACCCAACACGAACAACTCCGGCTGGGCCTACTGGAACAACGGCACGTTTGACCGTTGGTACTACCTGGGGCAGAACGACCGCGGCGTCGTGCAATACTCCCCGGGGGTCTTCAACATGCCGGGTTCCGGCGGGATCGGAAGCGCGAATATCATGGTGCCCAATTACCTGACGCATTCCTGGGACAGCGCGTCGATTTCGTTCGAGCCCAACTACTCCTTCGCGGGCACGACTCCGCTCGCCGAAAAGGTGCTCGAATCCCAGAACCTGGGCTACCAGGGATGGTTCTGGAAAGACCGGATCATCGCCACGCTCGGCTGGCGGCGTGACGATTTCAAGGCCCGGACCACCGATCTCAACGGCACGACGGGCGCCCAGCAATATCCCAACGGAGTCGCCGACGAGACGCTGCTTTATCGGATGACGCCCTGGGGTTACCTGCGCGGCCGCACGAAGACCGCCGGCGTCGTCGCCTACCCCTTCAAAAAGTGGGATTCGATCGATCGCGCCGCGGAACAGGGCAATGTGTTTGCCGAGATCCTCCGCGGGTTGGGCGGCCATATCAATCGTTCGGACAATTTCAACCCGCCGACCGGCATCCAATACGATTACTTTGGCACCCGCCTCGGGAAGCCCCAGGGCACCGGCAAGGACTACGGCCTCGATTTGACTCTGTTCAACAACAAGCTGTACGCCCGGATCAACTGGTTCCAGAGCGACAACCGTAATGCGCCGGCATTGGGCGCGGCCACGACGGCCGCCGCGCGCATGTCGCGCATGGATACGACCAGCATGCGCGGTTGGGCCGAATGGGTGGTGCGTTACCAGAACGGGGAGGATACCACCGCCTACTTTGGCAACAACACTGTCCACCCGCTGACCGCCACAGAGATCACCCAGATCGAGGCGCTCATGCAGGATCCGAACTACAGCTACCAGAACAATGGATGGCCGGCCGGCTGGAGAAACTCCAACCAGACGAACAAGTCCAAGGGCCTCGAGGGCACGCTGATCTACAATCCCCTCCCCAACTGGAACATGAAGCTGACTGTGGGCAAACAGTACTCCACCTATTCCAACATCGCGCCCCAGCTCCTGGCCTTCCGTACCTATCGCTTGAACATCTGGGAAAACGCCACGGCCACCGGGGTGCCATCCGGCGAATTCGAAGTCCAGACCGCCGCGGCCAGCGGTACCGCCACGCCGACCCGGCTGGATAATTTCTGGACGGGCTACGGATTCAGCGCGGACGCCCGGTTGAGCAACGCGAGCGGCGGCACGCCCGATTGGATCAGTCCGCAGGGCTTCTATAACAGCGCCGTCGCCGCCGACTTCAACGTCCTGGCCGCCACCGAAGGCCAATACGTGCTCAACGAACGCCACTGGACGGCGAACTTCATCTCCACCTACAGCTTCACCCGTGGGTATCTGAAGGGTCTGAAGGCGGGCGGTGCCATTCGCTGGGCCGACAAGGCGGTCGCCGGCTACTATGGCGACACCGAGCACCTGAACAGCTCGGGCCAGGTCGCCGCGCCTGATCTCAACCGGCCCATCTACACTCCGGACGAGACGCACCTGGATCTGTGGGTCGCCTACACGACCAAGGTTCCGCACATCCTCGGCCAGGACGTGCAGGTGACCTTCCAGATCAACGTGCGCGACGTGACCGAGAGCGGTGGATTGCTGCCGGTATCGTTCAACTACGATGGCAAGCCCTGGGCGTACCGGATCAAGGATCCGCGTCAGTTCCTGTTCACGACGACGTTTGAATTCTGACCGGCTTTGAATCCGGCTCCGGCGGATTTCCGCCAGAGTGCGCTTTGCGACCCCCGCCCTTCCGGCGGGGGTCTTTTTTGCACCCGCCGGCATCACCATCGCCCTCGTCGCGATTGCTGAACCCCTCGCCTCCAGTCGCTTCGCAACGACGCCCCCATGGGTAAAACGGTTGCCCCGCCGGCAATCCGTGGCTTGATCGTGATTCCGCCTCCGCCGCCCAGCATGTCGCTCCGGGTCCCACCTTCCGCCCCCGCGGCCGAACCGCCGGTCGGCCGTCACACCCGCGGGTCGATCTTCGCTTGCGCCGCCCTCCTCGGGCTTGGCGCCCTCGCGGCTTGGAGCAACAGCTTTCGCGGCGCGTTCGTCTTCGACGACTTTTCGGCGATTGTCCACAATCCGACCATCCGGCACTTGTGGCCGCCGTGGGACGCCTGGCTCCCGCGGCAGATTGACCTGACCGTCAGCGGCCGGCCGTTCTTGAATTTCACGTTCGCCCTCAGCCAAGCGCTCAGCGGCGCTCGCACCTGGGGCTTCCACGTCGTCAACCTCGCGATCCACATCCTCGCCGCCCTGACGCTGTTTGGGCTTGTCCGGCGGACGCTGGACGCCCCGCGTGCCCCAATCTCCGACTCCACACCCGGTGGCCGTCGCGCGCCGTCGTCCGCCCCCGCGACCGCGCGCGGTTCCCCGGTGCGCCAGGAATCCACCGTTCTGGCCTTCGTCATCGCGCTGCTTTGGGTCCTGCACCCCCTGCAAACCGAATCGGTGACCTACATTGTCCAGCGGGCCGAGTCGCTGGCGGGGTTTTTCATCCTGCTGACGCTCTATGCGTTCATCCGCGGCGTGACCGGATCGAAGACGCCCGACGCCCGGGAGGACGGAATCCGGTGGTGGAAATCCTCGGCGCTCCGGAATCCCTGGTATGTCATTTCGGTGGTCGCGTGCCTATTCGGAGCCGCCACCAAGGAAGTCGCGGCCACCGCGCCGCTCCTGGTTTTTCTCTACGACCGCACGTTTGTCGCCGGGACCTTCCGTGACGCCTGGCGGCACCGCCGGTGGTACCACCTT
>JBJKRD010000421.1:0-9848 GCA_046704925.1 Opitutaceae bacterium
CCCAACGCCAGCGCGGCGGCGCCCAGGCACAGGGCTTCATGCAGGATCGGCCAGGCGATGTCGCGGGGTCCGGCACCGAGCGCCATGCGCACGCCAATCTCGCTGGTGCGACGCGTCACGTTGTAGGCCATCAAACCATAGAGGCCGACGCAGGCCAGAAGCAGGGCGACACCGGCGAGACCGCCGCACAGACCGGCGAACAGGTGGTCCTGACCGACGCTGCGATCGCGCACCTCGTTCTGGGTCGTCACCTCGGCGACCGCCACCTCCGGATCGAGGTCCGCCACGGTCCGACGCACCGCCGGGACGAGCGCCGCCGGAGGCACGGCCGTGCGGACAGCAAAGAACGGGGTCCGCAGATGAGTGGTCCGGTAACGGCCGTAGAATCGTTGACGAAAGGGAAAATACGCGGTCGGCGGCGCGTCCGCCTTGATGCTTCCATAGCGCACGTCGCGGCAGACGCCCACGATCTTCCAATCGGCGGACCAGACCGGGATGGTGAGGCCGAGCGGGTTTTCGCCGGGCAGGTACCGGTGCACGAAGGCCTCGTTGACGACGATGACCTTGGGGGCGCCCTCGACATCGTCCGGCGTGAAGCCGCGACCGTACACGATGGGAATGCCCATCGTGGTGAAGAACGTCTCGCCGACGCTCAACCGGCGGGTGGTCATGGTGGTGCCGGCACGGGGCGCCCGGTGGGAGAACGAATCAAAGCCGCCGGACGAGTTGATGTCGGCCAGCAGGGGGAATTCGATGAGACTGGCGGCACGCGCACCGGGCAGGGCGGCGAGGGCCGTCTGGAGCCGGCCATAGAACTCCGCCGGTTCGGCATTCGCGCGGGCCGATCCCTTGATGTTGACTTGAAACAGGAGCAGCCGGTCCGTGCGGAAGCCGGCGTCAATCCGGGCGAGGTTGAGCACTGACCGGACAAACAGGCCGGCGCCGGTCAGAAGCACCGCGGCGAGGCTGATCTGGATCGCCACGAGGACCCGGCCGAACCTGATTCGGGGCGCGTCCATGGCCCCTTGGTGCTTCAAGCCGCCGAGCGGATCGGCGTGGCCGGCGTGCAGCGCCGGCAGCAGGCCCGCCAGCAACGCGGTCAGCAGCGCGGCCGCGAGCGCGAAACCCACCACCCGCGGATCGATCGAGAAATCGTAGTGCAGTTCGCCGCGCGAACCCGCCAGCAGGCGGGCGACGGAGTTTCTCGTCCCGACCGCCAGCACGAGACCGAGGCCGCTGCCCAAGACCCCGAGCAGGAGGCTCTCGACCAGCGACCGCCGGATCAGCCGCGCCCGCCCCGAGCCGAGGGCGGCCCGGACCGCGAACTCGTGGCGGCGTGCGGCGCCGCGCGCCAGCGCCAGCCCGGCAAGGTTGGCGCACGCGATCAGCAGCACCGTGGCGGCGAGGCCGAGCAGGAGGAGCAGCGGCTTGCGGTAAATTTGCCGGTCCAGCGACTCGCCGCCGGATCCGCGTTCGAGCCGGAGACGCGGGTGGTTCATGAATTCGGCCGCATCGTGCGCCCAGGTGACATCCAGGGCCGCACGGAGCCGGTCATCGCTGACGCCGGGATGCAGCCGCGCGAGCACCCGCACATACCAGTGGAAGTTCGAAGTGATCTCGCGATAGAGGAAGGGCGATTTCTCCGCCATCGGCACATAGAAGTCGGTCGGCTGCCCGGCCTGGGCGCCGCGGAAGCCGCGCGGAAGGATTCCCACGATCGTGAACGGCTTCCGGTCGATGGCGAGGGTCGTTCCGACCACCGACGGATCCGCGGCAAACCGTCTTTCCCACAGCCCGTAGCTCAGGACCACAGTCGGGCCGGAGCCGGCGTAGTCGTCGGGCGTGCCCAGGACCCGCCCGAGAAACGGCTGCGCCTCGAGCCCGGCGAAGAAATTGTCGGTCACCATTGCCCCGTCGGCCGTGAAGGCTGCGCCGCGGGCCTCCGCCACGAGGCCGGCAAGCGGGACGAAGCCGAAAAGATCGGCCAGCCCGACGGCTCGGTCGCGGAGGTGAAAAAACATCGGCGGGGTGAAGGACGTGTCCCCGCCGTCCCACGAGGGGATATGCAACTGCGTGCCGCTCCAGTGGAGCACCCGCAGCTCCTGCGGGTTGGGGACCGGCAGCGAGCGCAGCAGGATGGCGTTGGCTACGGTGAAGACGGAGGTGCAGGCGCCGATGCCGCAGGCGAGGGAGACGACCGCCACAGCGGTGAACGCGGGATTCTTGCGCAGCGTGCGGGCCGCGTGGCGGGTGTCGCGCAGTGTTTCTTCGATCCAGCGGAAACCCCGGGCGTCGCGCTCGCGCTCCTGGAACTGGTCGAGGCCGCCGAAGGCGCGCCGGGCGGCGTAACGGGCCTCGTCGGGTGGCAGGCCGCGCCGAAGATTCTGTTCGGATTCGCGCTCGAGGTGCGCGGCCATTTCCTCGGCCATCTCGCGATCGAGCTGGGAACGGCGAAACAGAGTGCTGATGCGGCGTAGAGGATTCATGTTTTTTCAGGAGGCCGCAGAGGAAGCAGAGGGGGGCTCTCTTGTTACCGGTTACTTGGTCCTTGTTACTTGCGCCTCGCGCTCTCACTCCGCCCGCAGGGCGACGATCGGATCAACCCGGGCGGCACGCCGGGCGGGCAGCCAGGCGGAGAGGAGGGCCACGATCCCGCCCAGGCCCACGGCAAGAAGGTAAACCCAGGGATCGTCGGCCCTGACTTCAAACAACTGGCTCTCGACCAGGCGCGCCAGCCCCAGGGCGGCGACCAACCCCACGCCGAGGCCCAGGAGGGCCGGTTTCATTCCGCCGATCAAAACCAGCCGGACGATGTCGCGGCGCTGCGCTCCCAGCACGGAGCGAATCGAGAGTTCGCGCGTCCGCTGGCCAATCAGGTAGGACATCACCCCGTAGATGCCGATGCACGCGAGGCCGACGGCGACCGCGGCGAACAGCCCCAGGAGCTCCAGCGTCGTGCGGCGGGGCGCCAGCGACTGGGAAACGGCTTCGGTGAGCGTGCGGACATTGGCAATGGGTTGATCGGGGTCCGCTTCGAGGATGGCTTTTCGGATTGTCGCCACGAGGCTCGAAGGCGGCAGCGCACTCCGCACCAGCACGCTGGGGCCACTGTCGTAATTGGTGAATTGCGCCAGGGGCCCGTACACGCTGGGGCGAGGCTCATGTTCGAAGTCCAGATGGCGGACGGGAGCGGCAATGCCCACGATCTCACAGGACTTCCCCAGGAATTTCACCTGCCGGCCGATGGGATCTTCGTCCGGGAAAAGCTCCCTCGCGACGCGGGTATCGATCACCAGGACCGGCGGCGCGGTCGGAACGTCGTCCGCTGCGGTGATGACACGTCCGCGCACGAGCACGATCCCCAAGGTGGAGAAATAGTCGCTTCCCGCGAGCGTCACGCCGACGGAATACGGCTCGGCCGGGTTGGGCCGGTCGGGACGGACGAGACCTTCTCCGCGCTCCGCCCCGCTCAGCGGCAGCGAAGAGGTCGCGGCCGCGGATACCACGCCCGGCAGCGCCCGGACTCGCTCAATCAAATCGTGGGTGAAACGGAGGCGGTCCTCCTGCCGGGGGTATTTGGCCCGCGGAAACGTCAGGTCGAAGGCAAGCGTGTGGCGGGGATTGAACCCGGGATCGATTTCCAGCAGCCGGATAAAGCTGCGCAGGAGCAGACCCGCGCCGATGAGCAGAACCAGGGTCAGGGCGAACTCGGTCGTCACCAGGAAGGATTGCGATCGTCGGCGCGCGCGGGAGGCCGAGGCCCGTTCGGATTCCTTCAAGGCAGAGTTCACATTTTTCCGGGGGGCGCGCCAGGCGGGGAGGAAGCCAAAGAGCACACCGCAGCCGCCCGCGAGCAGCAGCGAGAATCCCAGGACCCAGAGATCGAGCCGGGGATGCAGGAGGGCGGGAAGCTGGGCCGTCACGAGCCGGGTCAACAACTGCATGCTCGTCCACGCGAACAGCAGACCCAGCGCGCAGCCGGCCAGCGCGAGCACGATGCCCTCGATCAGCAGTTGCCGGAAGAGGCGCCCCGATGAGGCGCCCAGCGCCAGGCGCAGCGCGAATTCCCTCGAACGGACGCCATCGCGGGCCAGCAGCAGGTTCGAAATGTTCGCGCAGGCGATCAACAGGACCAGGGCCACCGCGCCGAGGAGCAGGAGGAACCTCGGACGGGAGCGCCCGACGAGGACCGCCTGGAGCGGCGTCACGGCCACGCTCCAGTTCTTCTTCCACGTGGGATATTGGGCGGCGAGCCGTTGCTTGACCCCCTGCAGTTCGGTCTGCGCCTCGGCCGCCGTGACGCCCGGCGCCAGACGCCCGAGGGCCTGCCGCCAGTGCGCATCGCGACCCCAGTAGGTGCCGGGTCCGTCGATCACCTCGGGAGCGAGAAATTGGACGTCGTCTTCCAGCAATGCCCGTGGCGGCAGCACGCCGATGACGGTGAAGGGCATTTGGTCGAGCAGGACCTTGCTCCCGAGGGCGCGGGAATCTTCGTCAAAGTGACTTTGCCAGAATCGATAGGTCAGCAGAACGACGTGACTGTCGCCGCCGACGGTGGTCTCGCGGGCGGAAAAATCGCGTCCGATCATCGGAGCGACGCCCAGCGTCGAGAGGAACTCCCCGGTCACCAGCAGCCCGTTGACCCGCTCCGGCGCCCCCCGGCCGGTGAGATTCTGCTGGATGCTTTGATAGGCGGCGAGATGAGCGAACTTGGTGGTGTTCTCGCGCCAGTCCTTGAAGGCCCCGCCGGAGATCGAGCCGTTGCGCCGCCCATCGGGCAGCGTTTCCATGACATCCACGATCTGTTCGGGACGCGGGTAGGGCAGGGGTTGGAGCAGCGCCGAGTTGACCACGCTGAAGATGGCCGTGTTGGCTCCGATACCGACGGCGAGGGTGAGCACGGCCACGGCGGTGAAGCCCGGCGACTTCGCGAGCTGGCGGACGGCGAAGCGCACATCGCGGATGCCGTCCTCCAGCCAACGGAAACCCCGCGCGTCGCGCTCGCGCTCCTGGAGCTGGTCGAGGCCGCCGAAGGCACGCCGGGCGGCATGGTGCGCCTCGTCGGGGGGCAGCCCGCGGGCGAGGTTCTGCTCGGTTTCGCGCTCGAGGTGCGCGACCATTTCGTCGGCCATCTCGCGATCGAGACGGGAGCGGCGGAAGAAGGCGGAAAGGCGACGAAACGGGTTCATTTCTTCACAAGGTCGCGAAGGAAGCAGACGAGGATTCGTGCCACTTGTTAGTCGGTACGCGCACCGCGGGCGGCGCCATCAGTGGCAATGAGTGTCAGTCAGTGGTTGATTGCTCCGCCTTCATCACGGAGGCGATGGCCGCGCAGAGGCGGTCCCAGGCGGAGGTGCTCTCCTCCAGCCGTTTCTTGCCGGCCTTGGTCAGCTCCCAGTACCGGGCCCGACGGTTGTTCTCCGACTGGTCCCATTCCGCCTTGATCCAGCCTTTGCGCTGCATGCGGTAGAGGGCGAGGTAGAGCGAGCCCTCCTCGATTTTGAGCGCATCAGCGGAGAGGAGATGAATCTTCTGCGCCACCCCCCAGCCGT
This sequence comes from Opitutaceae bacterium, assembly GCA_046704925.1. GTDB lineage: Bacteria > Verrucomicrobiota > Verrucomicrobiia > Opitutales > Opitutaceae > Fen-1467. The sequence goes on from JBJKRD010000421.1 coordinate 5,553, forward strand.
GCTGCGCCCCGCCGCTGAGGATGCGGAGGATCATCATCTCGAGGTTGCCCTGCAACAGGTCGATCTTGTCCATGGTGTTTCCCTATTTCGGCTAGGGATAAGCGGTCTTCCCCTATTCCGGCAAGGGGAAAACCCGGCTCCGCACGAAAAGTTACAGGTCTTTTCGCGGCGGGAGGCCGGGAGGAACCCGTTCGCCGTAGAGAGTAGTGAGTAGCGGGTAGCGAGTAGGCGGCCGATCGAGGAAGTCGGGCAGCCGTGCCCACTACCCGCTACTGGATGCTCGCTCCTAGGGATTCTTCCGCCCGCAGGGCGACCGAGGATCGGGCGGCGTACCGCCCGGTGAACTCTGGCCGCCACCGATGCGACGGCGGCGGGGCGCGAGGTCGCCCCGGCCCGGGCGTCGTCGTCTTCCTGCACCACGCGGCCGTCGAACAGGTGCACGGTGCGATCCGCGTGTCGGGCGAACCGGGAGTCGTGCGTGACCATGACGATGGTCGCCCCGTTCTGGTGCAGCTTGTCGAGCACCTCCATGACCGCCTCGCCGTTCTTCGAGTCGAGGTTTCACGTCGGTTCGTCCGCGAGCAGTACCGCGGGATCGCCGGCGAGGGCGCGGGCGACCGCGACCCGCTGCTGTTGACCGCCCGAGAGCTGGGCGGGCAGGTGTTTGGCGCGGTGCCCCATGCCGACCTTCTCCAGCGCCTCCAGCACGCGCTGCCGGCGCTCAACGCCGCCCAGGCCGCGATAGGTCAGCGGGAGCTCGACGTTCTCGTAAACCGTCAGGTCGCCGATGAGGTTGAACGACTGGAAGATGAAGCCGATCTCGCGGTTGCGCAGGCGGGCGCGTTGCGCCAGCGAGAGGCCCTGGGCGGGATCGCCATTGAGCAGGTAGGTGCCTTCCGTCGGCGTGTCGAGGAGGCCGAGGATCGAGAGCAGGGTAGATTTGCCGCAGCCGGAAGGTCCGGCGATCGAGACGTATTCACCACGCTTGATCTCGAGGTGGATGCCCGACAGGGCGTGCGTTTCGACCTCGTCGGTGAGGAAGACCTTGGTGAGGCCTTCGAGCTTGATCAGAGTTCCGTTGGTCATTGAATCGGGTGTTTGCATAGGGGCCAGAAAGGCGGTGCCGGAGCATTCAGTCCGACCGGAGGGCAACCATGGGATCGACGTGGCTCGCTTTCGTTGCCGGCAGCCAGCAGGCGAGCATCGCGGCGACCGTGACGGCGGCGGCGCCGATCAGGAGCGTGACGGGATTGAGCGGGCTCACATCGTAGATCATCGATCGCAACACCGTGGCCAGGCCGAGGGCCCCGGCAACGCCGATGGCGACCCCGGTCAGCACCCAACGCGTTCCCTGGCCGAAAACCAGGCTGACGATATTGCGGCGGCCGGCGCCCACCGCCATGCGCACGCCGATCTCCCGCGTGCGCTGCGACACGTGGTAGGACAGCGTGCCGTAGAGGCCCACGGCGAGCAGTCCGAGCGCCACTGCCATGAAAAAGTCGACGAGTCCGGTCACGACGCGTTGACCCTCGGTGGCGTCGTTGACGACCTCCTGCAGGGTGCGGACGCGGGAGAGGGGAAGGTCGGGATCGAGGGTCGCCACCTCGTGGCGCAGGGCGCCCGCCAGCAGGCTGGCCGGGTGCGATGAGCGCACGACCAGGAAGATCGTCTGGCCCCACGCCCGGTCGGGCGACCAATAGATTTCGGGCCGTGGATCCGACTCCGGTCCCCATTGCCGCACGTTTTCGACAACGCCGACGACGTGGCCGTGAAACCACGCCTTGGTATCATTGGGCCGGATGAGCTGCCCCAGGGGATCCTTGCCCGGCCAGCACTTGTCGGCCAACGCGCGGTTGACCACGACGCCGATGTTGTCCTCGCCCACATCCCCGGGCTGCAGCGTGCGCCCGCGGAGGACGGCGATGCCGACGGCGGCGAAATAGCCGGGGGTGATGGCCGAGACCTCCGCCAGCACGCGCTTGGCCAGCGGGTCGAAGGTCTCGTCGTTGACCAGGATGTTCATGTTGCTGCCGCCTTCGAGCGGCAGCTTGGTCGTGGTGCCGGCGGCAGTCACCCCGGGCAGGGCCGCCACCCGTTCGGCAAGCTGATCGCAGAACTGGGTCCGCGCTTCCTTCTTCGCGTACCGGTCGCCGCGCAGATCCAGCTCGCCCGAGATGACGTAGTGGGTGGCCAGCTGGTCGTTGGCGGCGAGGAGCTTAACGTAGCTGGCGGAGAAGAGGGCGGCGCCGTTGGCGAGCACGAAGGCGAGGGCAATCTGGCTGATGATGAGCGCGCGGAGCAGCCGGTGGCGGGCGCGCGAGCCGGCCGCGCCACGACCTTCTGTGCGCAGCAGGTCGGTCACGGAGATGCGCATGGCGGCAAAGGCCGGGGGCAGGCCGGCGAGCACGGCGGTCAGCAGCGTCAGGCCCAGCGAAAAGGCCAGCACCCCGCCGCTAAGCGTCATCGCGGCCTTGCGCGCGTCGGAGACGGGCGCGATGATCTGGAGCACGCGCACGCCGAAAAAAGCGACGACCAGCCCGGCCAGGGCGCCGGCGAGCGCGAGCAGCAGGCTTTCGGCGAGGGCCAGGCGGATGATGTGGCTCCGGCCGGCCCCGAGCGCGATGCGCACCCCGAATTCCCCCTGGCGGCGGGCGTTGCGGGCCAGCAGCATGCTCGCGATGTTGGCGCAGGCCACCAGCAGGACGAGGATCACCGCGCCAAAAAGCATCCAGACCCGGGAGCCGACGTAGCGGGTCATCTCGTCGTGCAGCGAACGCACCAGAAAGTGTTTCTGGCTGTTGGTGTCGGGGTAGGCGGCGGTGAGGCGTTTGCCGATCGCCTTGGTCTCGGCGTCGGCGGCCGCCACCGAAACCCCGTCCTTCAGTCGCGCAATTCCGCAGATCCAATGGCTGCCCCGATTGCCGTCGCCGCGTTTGATCTGCAACGGCAGCCAGACCTGGCAGGCCTGCGTCCGCATCCACGGGGCGGCGAACTCGAAGTCGGCCGGCATGATACCCACGACGGTGACATCGCCGCCGTTGAGCCGGACGGTCCGGCCAACGAGCCCGGGATCGCCCGCGAACGATTGCTGCCAGAGCGCATAGCTGATGACCGCCACCGGCGGGGCGCCCTTTTCGCCGTCCTCGGCCGTCAGGAAACGGCCCCGCACAGGGGGAATGCCAAAGGCAGGCAACACCCCCGGGGTGCAGATCACGCCGGGTACGGACTGGGCGTGCTCGCCGCCGAGGTTGACCCGCTGCGGCGAATAGACGCCAAACTCGCTGAACGAGGTGGCCTGCTCGTGGAGGTCGAAATAATCGGGCGAGGACAGCGGCCAGCCGTCGCCGGACCACACCATCACGAGCTGGTCGGCGCGCGGGTAGGAAAACGGCTCGATCACCAGGGCCCGCAGGGAGCTGAACATGGCGGCGGTGGCGCCGATCCCGACGGCAAGGGTGATCACCGCTACGGCGGTGAAACCCGGGGTTTTGGCCAGATTGCGCAGGGCCAGACGGAGGTCGGAGAGCATGGGAGCGGGCGACGACAGGAGAATAACTCGCAAGCGCGACGGAAAGTTACAGGGTTTCTCGCCTCGGGGCTCATCCGGGACGCCAGACCCGCCGCCGCGGCAGACCCGGACCGCGGTGCGCCTCAGTCGGCGCGACGGAGATTCTCCAAGACGTCGATTGCGGCCTCGGCCGGGTGGTCGGCCTGGATTTTCGCGGGGGCAGAGACACACGCGGCGCGCACGGCGGGGTCTTCGATCAGCGTGTGTAGGGCGTGGGCCACGTTGCACGCGGTGAATGCCTTCGGGTACAGGCGCCGCGCCACGCCGAGCCGGACAAGCCGGTGGGCGTTGTCGGGCTGGTCGTGGGCCATCGGCATCACCAGTTGCGGTATGCCGGCCGCGAGCGCCTGGGACAGCGTTCCGATGCCGCCGTGGTGGACAATGGCGGCGGTCCGCGGAAGCAGGCGGCTGAACGGTTCATATTCGACCGCCAGGACCGAAGGCGGCAACGCCGGAGGGAGTTGGTCCCGGTGCCCGGTGGCGAAGATGGCGCGGATACCGAGCCGGCGGCAGGCGTCAAGGGCCGCGGCAAAGAACCGGCGTCCGTGGGCCATCGCGCTCCCGGGAGTGAACAGGACGGGGGCCGGGCCGGATGCCAAAAATCGCGCCGTTGCGGGCGCCAATTCCTCGTGATCCGCCCGGTCATACAGCGGGAAGCCGGCCAGCCGGCAACGTGGCGGCCAGTCGGGTTGCGGGGCGGCAAACCAGTCCGGAAACAGCCCCAGGAC
>JBJKRD010000422.1:0-3398 GCA_046704925.1 Opitutaceae bacterium
GTTTCCGTCGCGACGGCGGGGAAAGCTCCCGTCGTCGCGGGTTGCTCGCGTGGCGTGAGGCGGCCCGCCCCGGCCGGCGCGGTCCCGCTGAGCCCTGAATCGATTGGGGCGCGGTTGCCGGCGGGCAGGAGTCCCCACGCGGGCAACCGCCCGGGCCCGATCCGGCTCGCCGGGCCCGGCCGGGTCTGCCAGCGTCCGGTCCAATACCCCGGTCAAGGCCCCTGAGCCGCCAGCGCTCCCCATGCCCGCCGTCCCCATCCGCCCCGCGTCCGGATCGTGGAATCGATTCGCGGGCGACGCGTGGGGCGGTTTCGCGGCGATGCTGGTCGTGCTGCCGTCCGCCATCGCCTATGGTGTCACCGTCTATGCGCTGCTCGGAGCCGCCGGCGTCGGACTGGGCGTGCGCGCCGGCCTGATCGGTGCGGTCGCGCTGGGTCTGGTCGCGGCGACGTTCGGCGGGACGCCGCGACTGATCTCCACACCCAGCGCGCCCGCCGCCGCGGTGCTGGCCGCGCTCGTCATCGAACTGCTCCGCGGCCAGGGAGTCGCCGACAATCCGGCCGCCGCCACGCCCCTGGTCGGGTGGCTGGCGCTGGTGACCCTGATGTGCGGCCTGCTGCAATGCGGTTTCGGACTGCTCGGCGGCGGGCGCCTCATCAAATACCTGCCCTACCCGGTCACCTCCGGCTACCTGAGCGGCGTCGGGGTGCTGATTTTCCTGAGCCAGGTGCCGAACTTCTTCGGCTGGCCCCAAGGCGTGCCGCTCCGCGTCGGGCTGCATTCGCCGCAACTCTGGCAGTGGCCGCCGGCGGTCGTCGGGGCGGTCACCCTCATCGTCATGGTGTTCGCGCCCCGGCTCACCCGTGCGGTGCCCGCCACGATCCTGGGCCTGCTGGCGGGCATGGGGGTCTATTTCGGATTGGGGCTGCTGCGCCCCGACCTGCTGCAGGTCGAGCACAATCCGCTGGTGCTCGGGACCGTCGGCGGCGGGGCCGGCGCGCTGTTCGCCGCCCCGGCGGCCACCTGGGCGGCCCTCCGGGCGATCCGGCCCGCCGACGTCGCCATGCTGGTCGGGCCGGCGCTGACGCTTTCGGTGCTGCTTTCGATCGACACGCTGAAATCCTGCGTGGTCGTGGACACGCTGACGCGCACCCGGCACCGTTCGAACCGCGAACTGCTGGCCCAGGGCGCCGGCAACCTGGTCTGCGCCGCGGTGGGCGGGATGCCCGGCTCCGGCATGATGGGCGCAACGCTGGTGAACCTGAACAGCGGCGGACGCACGCGCCTTTCCGGCGTGCTGGAAGGGGCCTTCGTGCTGGCCGCCGTGCTCCTGTTGGGCCGGTGGATCGCCTGGGTGCCGCTCGCCGGCCTGGCCGGCATTCTGTCGGTGGTGGCGTTCCGGATGTTTGACTGGGAGAGCCTGCACCTCCTGCGCCACCGGGCCACCTGGCTCGATTTCGGGGTCATCGCGGCGGTGGTGATCGCCGCCATCGCCACCAACCTGATCGCCGCGACCGCCGTCGGCCTGGGGCTGGCCATCCTGCTCTTCATCCGCGAGCAGATCCGCGGATCGGTGATCCACCGCAAGACCACCGGCGACCGCATGTCGTCCACCCAGCGGCGCCGCCCCGAGGAGGCCGCCGTGCTCCGCGCGCAGGGCGCCCAGACGACCATCTGCGAGCTGCAGGGCAGCCTGTTCTTCGGCACAACCGACCGCCTGTTCACCGACCTGGACTCCGAGCTGCGCCAGTGCCGGTACCTCATCCTCGACCTGCGCCGCTTGCACTCCGTCGACTACACGGCCGCGCACCTGCTCGCGCAGTTCGAAGCGATGGTGCTCGAGCGCGGCGGCCACCTGGTCTTCAGCCGCCTTCCCGCCGGTCTGCCCACCGGCCGGAACCTGGCCACCTACTTCTCCCAGGTGGGCGTGACCGGCGCCCGCCGCAACGTCCGGCGCTTCGACACCCTCGACGACGCCCTGCTCTGGGTCGAGGACCGGATCCTCGACGAGGCGCTGCCGGATCGGGAACGCGGCGAACGCCCGCTGGAGCTCGCGCAGTTCGAGTTGCTCCGGGAATTCGAATCCGGCCAGACGCACGCGCCCCTCGAACCGCTGGCGGCCTGCGTCGTCGAGCGCTCCTGCGGCCCGGGCGAGACCATCTTTCGGGCGGGCGACGAGGGCGACGAGCTGTTCCTCATCCGCCGCGGCCACGTGCGGCTGGTCCTCCCGGTCAACGGAAGCGATCATCATAACCTCGCGGCGTGCGGCCGCGGCGATTTCTTCGGCGAGGTGGCCTTCCTCGACCGGGGCGGGCGCTCGGCGGACGCCGTGGCCACCACGCCGACGGACCTGTACGTGATTTCGCGCGCCCGGTTCGACGCGGTGTCGCGCGCGCATCCCGTGGTCGGCGTGAAGATGTTCGCCCGGCTGGCCCGCGTCCTCGCCCTGCGGCTGCGGCACGCCGACGGCGAGCTGCGGGCGTGGTACGAGGCGTGACGCCCGATCACCCGGGCGGTACCGCCCGAAGCCGCCCCGCTTGACCGGTCGGGGCCTTTGCGCTTGCGTGTCGGTCCCGCCCCGATCCCTCCAACCCATGAGTGCGGAATCCGCCGCTGCTCCGTCCCGGGAGGACGCCCGCGCGTCCTGGCCGGTCCGAACCTTGCACGGACTGGCCGCCGACATGCGCTTCGCGACGCGCGTGCTGGCCAAGCACCGCGGCTTCACCGCCGTGGCGGTGCTGACGCTGGCCCTGTGCACGGGCGCCAACACGGCGATCTCCTCGCTGCTTTACGCCCTGGTGATCAAACCCCTGCCGTTTCCCCAGCCCGGGCGCATCGTGGAGGTCTACAACTCCTTCCCCAAGGTCGGCCTGAACAAGCTGCCGAGCAACGTCGTCCAATATCTCGACTTCAAGGAGCACACGACCGCGTTCGCCCAGCTCGCGCTCTGGCAGGACTGGGCGTGCACCCTGGGCGAGGAGGGCGGACCCGTGCGCGCCACCGGCGCCATGGCCACGGCCGAGCTGTTCGACGTGCTCGGGGTGCGCCCGCTGCTGGGACGCTTTTTCACCCTGGAAAACTGCCGGCCCGGGGCGGACCGGGTGCTCGTGCTGACCCAGTCCTTCTGGGAGTCGCATTTCCAGGAGGACCCGGGCGTGCTCGGCCGGACGGTGCGCGTCGACGGTGAGCCATACACGATCGTGGGGATCGCGCCCCGGATCTTCGAGGCGTTCGACGCCCGGGTGAAGTTCGTGCGCCCGCTGTCGTGGCCGCCCGACCGGGTCTCGGCGATGTCGCGCTACGGCGTGTCCCCGCGCCTTTACGGGCGGCTGAAGCCGGGCGCGTCGATGGCGGAGGCGCTGGCCCAGGTGACCGCGCTGGAGAACGAGTTCTACCAG
>JBJKRD010000423.1:0-4069 GCA_046704925.1 Opitutaceae bacterium
GTTCCACAGGTCGTGATTGCTTGCCCTATCTAATGACTTTCAAGAGACGGATTTCAGACAGAGCGTCCAACGAATCGCCTGAGGCAGCGCCGGGCCAGCGCCTGTCCGTTCAGCCGGGTTCGTCTGCCGGCGTGCCTCAGCCTTGACGTCGCCGGGGTTTCCGCACGCTGGCGGGAGCGCACCCCGCCCGCCTCGGGGCGCCCGCCGGGCCGCCGCTCCGCACTGTTGCCTTGCATGCGTCCAAGGGCGGCCCCTTAAAGGCGGGAGTCATGACGCCCGAGCCGCCCGCAACCTGCGCCAACTGCGGCGCCGCCATCCCGCGCCACGCCCGGGCCTGTCCCGAGTGCGGGGCCGACGAGCGGACCGGCTGGCGGGAAACCTCGATCTATGACGGCCTGGATCTGCCGGAGTCCGCCGACGAGGCGGACGCCGCGCGCCCGGCCTCGTTCGGGCGCCCGCCCGGCTGGCGCCACGCGCTCAAGTGGTACTGGCTCGCCGCCGCGATCCTGGTGGCGGCCGTCCTCGCGCTCGCCGCCCTGCGGCGGTGGTGACGCATGGCCGGGCCTGTTCACTGCCGCGGCGAGCTTCCGTCGGCCCGGCCGCCGGCGCCGGGGCACCCATCCCGTCATGGCCTGGGAAATTCAACCGCATAAGGGCATCCACCTGCCGCAGATCGGCTGGTGGCTCGATGCCCATTCGGGGGTCGCCCGATCGTTTGTCTCCCACGCCCACTCCGATCATATCGCGCCCCACCGGGAGATCGTCTGCACCGCCGCCACCGCCCGCCTGCTGCGCGAGCGGCTTTCCGGATCGCGCCGGGAACATGTGCTGGCGTATGGCCGGACGGAGCAGATCACGCCCGATACCACGGTCACCCTCCATCCCGCCGGGCACATCCTCGGCTCGGCCCAGTGCCTGCTGACGCACGAACGCGAAGGCACGCTGCTGTACACCGGCGATTTCAAACTGCACGCCGGCGGGGCCGCCGAAGGTTGCGCCGCGCCGCGGGCCGACGTGTTGATCATGGAGACGACCTTCGGCCTGCCCCGATACCGGTTTCCGCCGGCGGCGGAGGTGTTGCAGGCCATCGCGAACTTCTGCCGGGAGTCGCTGGCGGAAGGCGCCACGCCCGTGCTGTTCGCCTACAGCCTGGGCAAAAGCCAGGAACTGATCCGTGGCCTGGCGCCGGCTGCGCTGCCGCTCATGCTCCACCCGCAGACGCTGAAATTCGCACGAATTTATGGGGAACTGGGCGTCGACCTCCCACCCTGCCGGGAGTTTGCCGCCGACGAATGCGGCGGCCACGTGGTCATCTGCCCGCCCCCCTGGGGCCCGGCCTCGCTCCTCCGCTCCATTCCCCGCCCGCGCACGGCCATGGTGTCCGGCTGGGCCCTGGATCCGGGCGCCATTTATCGTTACCGCTGCGACGCCGCCTTTCCGCTCTCGGACCACGCCGATTTCGCCGAACTGCTGGCCTTCGTGGACCGGGTGCAGCCCCGCCTGGTTTACACCGTGCACGGATTTGCCGTCGAGTTCGCCCAGACGCTCCGCACCCGCGGCCTCGAGGCCTGGGCGTTGGGCCGCGACAACCAGCTCGAGTTGGGACTCGGGTCGCCGCCGTCGGAGGATCATACCGTCGACGATGACGATTGAGCTCGAGCCAACCGCCGCACGGCCTTCCGATATGGCGGGCGAACTCGCAGCTGAGACGACGGCTTCCGCGAGGGCAGCGTAGCGCAGGCATCCTGCCTGCTTCCACGCCTGGAGCAGGCTGGAAGCCTGCGCTACTGCGCCCGCCTTGCCGGAGAACCATGCCCACCGCCATCGGCGGACGTTCTCCGCGCTCGCCTCCCGCGGATGCGAACCCCAACCTGTCCCACCGTCCGCCGCACCAATCCGCGGGTTTGCGGTCCAACTTCTTCGGCCCGTCTCCGCCCTTTAGCCATGAATTTCCGCGCTCTCTTTGCCGCCATGACCCTGCTCACCGCCAGCACCGCGCTCGCCGCCCCGTTCGATGTCTTCGCCAACGGGGAGTCGTTCACCTATCGCGTCTCCTGGGCCATCTTCTGGGGCGCGGGGCGGATCGTGATCTCGGCCCACGACGACACCCTGCACGGCCGGCCCGTGGTCTGGATCGACATCGACACCTCCTCCCGCGGCATCATCCGGGCCTTCTACAGCTATGATGACCGGGCCGAGGCCGTGATCGATCGCGCCACGGGCGAAATCATCGCGGCGCGGGACAAGAGCACCGGCGGCAAGAACGCCTCCGACACGGAAACCACGTTCGACTACGCCACCCGCACGGTGACCCACGTCGACCGCGCCCGGCCGAACCGCGACCGCACCTTCCAGCTGCCGCCCGGCGATCCGATCGACCTGATCTCGTGCCTGATCAACACGCGGACCTGGGACGTGAAGCCGGGCGACAAGCGCGACGCCCTGGTGTATTTCGACAACGACATCTACCCAGTCACGATCACCGCGGAGAATTACGAAACGCTCACGACGCCACTGGGCACGTTCAAAACCCTCCGCCTGGTGCCGCGCATGGAGCACGATCCCAAGGGCATTTTTGCGCGCGGGGGCAACATCGAGGTGTGGGTCTCCCAGGAAAAGCCGCGCCTGCCGGTGAAGATGCAACTCCAACTGCGCCTGGGCACCGCGACGCTCACCCTGATCAAGCACGATCCCGGCAAGCCGTCGGCGCCGCTGCCGGCCAAGCCGTAGTCCGGATCGCCCCATCGCGGCCTGAGGCCGCGACCAACGGGGCGAAAGAAGCAGCCGCCAGCAGGCAAATAGAGGCGCGATATTCCACGGCGCTTTTGTGATTTTTGGCGCCTTTTTGCGGCCATTGAAATCGTCTCTGCCGGCGGCAAGATGCATGGCCATGCGGATACTGGTGCTCAGGGGCGGCGCGCTCGGTGACTTCCTGGTGACGTTACCGGCGCTCGGCCTGCTGCGCGGGCGCTGGCCCGAAGCCCGGATCGACCTCGTGGGCAACGCCACCGCCGGTCGGCTCGGCGTCGAGGACGGCGTGATCGACGCCGTGCATTCCCAACACGAGTCCCGCTGGAGGGCGCTGTTCGATCACGCGCTCCTGCCCGCCGGCTTGGCCGCCTGGTTGGGTGAGTTCGACCTGGTGGTAAATTTCTGGCCCGATCCCGACGGCGAGCTCGCGGCGCATTTCCCGCTTCGCCCGGGGCAGCGCTTCCTGACGGCCCCCGCGAACCCGTCCCTGGCCCCGGCGGCCCGGCACTTCTGCGAATCGCTCCGCCAGCTCGGTTTGGGCACCTCCGATTTTCGCGCCAGGCTGCGGATTTTGCGCCCGGGGCCATCCGGCGATCGGTCGACATCTCCCGTGGCCATCCACCCCGGCAGCGGGTCGGTGCGCAAGACCTGGCCACCGGAGCGCTGGGTCGACGTCCTCTCGCGCCTCGAGGATCCGGTCCTCCTGGTGCTCGGCGACGCGGAGGAGCATTTCTTGGATGTGGCACGTGGTCTGCAGAGCGGCGCGGCGGGGCGGCGCTGGCAGGTCGCGCAGGGTTTGCCCCTGCCCGAACTCGCCCGCCGGCTCGCGGCCTGTCGGCTCTTCCTCGGCCACGACAGCGGCGTCAGCCACCTTGCCGCGGCCGTGGGGACTCCGTGCCTGCTGCTCTTCGGCCCGACGGATCCGGCGATGTGGGCGCCGCCGGGCGATCACATTACGGTCATCCGCCGCGGCGGATCACTGGACGCCATTTTTCCGGAGGAAGTCCTGGCCGCCGCGCGGGCCGTCGGGCGCACCGACCGCCGGGCGGATACCACGACGCGGAACAATCGCTGATTGCCCGGGCGGGACCAATCTGGCTGACTGCCGTCGACCCCGTCACCCCGGCCGACGGACCTCCCCGACGGCCCGGCGAGAAAACCCGCGTTGCCACCATGAACGAAGCTCCGCCGCTCCCGCCCTCGCTTCCCGCCGTGCCCCCGACCCTGCCGCCGCCCAAGGCGGAAGAGGGTGATGTGACCGCCGGGATCATCCCGTACAAGAACCCGCACGCGTTGGTGGCGTATTACCTCGCCGTGT
>JBJKRD010000424.1:0-3497 GCA_046704925.1 Opitutaceae bacterium
GACGACGTCGGCGCTGTTCAACAGGAAGTTGGGATCCGCCGACCACCACTGCCGCACGTTGATCTGGCTCGGACCGATGAAGAGGTTGGTGGGCGATTCGTGGCCCAGGCCTGGAACACTCGACGCCGCCGCGATGGCCCACTGAAAATCGCCGCCGCCGTTGGCCGACTTGAAGTTGACATAGCGGTCGGAGTAGCGAACGCCGAACTGCAGCGACTTGAAGAAGTCGTTGCGCAGCCGGTAGAGCACGTCACCGCGGACGGCGTATTGGACGCTGTGGGAGCGCGACCACTGGTCGAACAACTGTTGCAGATGGTAGTTGTTGACGTCCGCGTAATCGACCCCGGTGGCGTTGACCGTCGACGCGTTGTTGTCGTTATACGTGATCGCGAACGAGGGGGTCACGAGGCCGGTGTCGAGGATGACGCCTTTCGTCCGGTAGGTGCTGAAATTGTAGCTCAGCTCGCCGGAAACCTTGACGGTGCCGTTGTCCCAATCGCCACCGAACGCCCCTTGGTAGGTGTCCGTTTTGTCGTGGAAGGCCTGCGTGCTGGTCAGGCTGTTCGAATTGTGCGCGGTCAGGCTCTGCACGAAGCGGGCCGGGGTCCCCGCGCTGTCATACTTCTCCGGCACGTTGTAGCCGTCGTAACCCGCGGGATAGAGCGAGACGTTGTCGATGAAGAAGCCGGCGTTGGCCCAGCTCGGGATGCCGATGAAAAAGTCGACGCTATGCAGGTTGTCGTAGTGGGTGTAGAGGTTGTCCCAATGGAACTCCGTCTGATCGTTGGGCTTCCATTGGAACATCGCGGAGATGCCGGTGCGGCGGCGGTCGCCCGGATTCATCTGGATGCCGAAATTGTCGGCGTAGTACCCGCGGACCCCCGAGGGGTCGGTGGCGAGGTCGAATTGCTCACCGTTGATGCCGAAGTGGACGTAGTTGTCCACGATCTGGTCCATGAACTGCGACCGCGCATAGGAGACGTCGAATAACGCGCCGAAATCGCCGAGCGACGTCTTCCAGCGATCGCTCACCAAGCCGCTGATATTGTAGCTGTTCTTCTGCGCCTGGGTTGCCCGGATGCCGCGCGCGGTGCCGGCAATCGTGAACCCGGTGAAATCAAACGGCCGCCGCAGGCGCACGTCGATCAGGCCCGCCACGCCGCCCTCCACCTGGTCTGGGCCGATGGATTTGTAGACATCGACGCCGCCGACCAGCTCCGCGGGAATGTCCTGCAGCGCCACGCCGCGCCCGGTGCCGGTGAAGACTTCGTAGCCGTTCAACGTGGTCTCGATGTTGGGCAGCCCGCGAATCACGACCGAGCTCACCTCGCCCAACGACCGTCCCACCTGGACTCCCGGCACGCGTTGGAGCGCCTCGGCGACCGTGAGGTCCGGCAGTTTGCCGATATCCTCCGCCACGATGGCGTCGACGAAATCGGGGGCGTTGAATTTGATCTCCTCCGCATTGATCAAGCTGGCCCGCAGACCGGTGACCACGACTGCAGCCATCTTGACCGGTGCCTCGTTCGACGCCGGTTGGGCCGAGGTCGCCGTCCCGGTCGACGCGGGTGGGGCGGAGTTCGTTTCCTGAGCGCGTGCCGAACCGATCTCTAGCAAGGCCATCAGTGCGGCAGCGGAACAGAGCGAAGCCAGGGTTCGGCTCCGGACCGCAAATTGCTTGCGGGATTTGGTGTATGGTGTGGGGTTCATGACGGAAAAGCGCGGTGCCCATCGGGCAAGAAAAGAACACGGCTTCCCGCATGCGGGAGACCGCCATCCTTCAAATGCGCCGTTTACCGGCAAAACCCGACATTGGGGGCGGCATATGGAATGCCAACCGGCTGCAATTGCAGGGCACGAGGCCAGCCGGCGCCGCGTGCTCAACGGCTCTGTCGGGCAGCCCGCCCCGGTGCCGCAGCGGGGCCACCGATGGCTGCGCCACGGTCACGACCTTTCGACCGGCATCCGTAGCGCAGGCTTCCAGCCTGCAAGGCGCGCTCGCTGGCCCGGTTGGGCCGCCAGCCCCGGTGCCGCGGCGGGGCCAGGGATGGTTCCGCTACGGGGACCGTGGATCCGAGGCGACCAGCGCGTTGGCCTCGCCCAGCAAAATTCGCGCAAACTCCCAGTCGAACCAGAAGCCCTGAACGGGCGTGCCGCGATCCAGCCGGTTTTTGAACTTGGCCTCGATGATCTCGTGCCCGCGCGCCAATTCGGCCCGGGCCTCCGCCCCCTGCCCCAGCTGGCGATAGGACATAGCCAGGATCACCCGGGCGGTCGCCGTGCGCGGAGCGTTGTACTCCGGATAGGCGAGGCATCGCCGGCACCACGCCACGGCCTTCGCAAAATCGCCGCGGCGGTACTCCCAAAGGGCGAGCGACACCGATTGCCAGGCCGCGACAAAGATATCGCCCGAGGCGTCCGCCGATTTGAGCGCCTTCGCCGTGGCCGCCGCCAGAGGGTCCAACGATTCCACCACCCGCCGGCTCGCCGGAACGAGATGGCTGATCTTCACAATGCGATCGCCGAACGGGCAGGACGTCCCCGTAAAGTGAGCAATCGCCTCCTGGCGGAACCGTTCGTAGGCGCTGGTGTCGCCGGATTCGATCAGCGCCGGACCGAGTTCGAGGTAATCCAGGGTGCTCACATCGATACCGTCGAGCTGGTCGATCTGGAGCAGCTGCGCAAAGCGGTCTGCCGCCTGCTTCCACCGGTTGTGATAGGCATGCCACTCGCCCACCGCCCGGAACACCGCCGCGCCCTCGACCGTCGGTTGATTGATCGTGATCTTGCTCAGCAGGTTGTCCGCCTCGTCGAACCGCTCCTGGTTCACCAGCAGGGCGGTCTGGGTGATCTTTTCGCGGATTTCGGCTTCGAGGCGCAACCGCGACTCCTGTTGCTCGGCGGCCACGGCACGATGGCGGGCCTCCCGTTCCTTGAGAAAGAGCCAGGTGGAGGTGCTCATGCCCGCGACGAGGGCCGCAACCACCGCGGCCCCGGCGGCGAAGATCACCCGGTTCCGGCGCACGAGTTTCCGAAACCGGTACAGCCGGCTGGGCGGCCGGGCCACCACCGGCTCGTTGTCCAGGAAGCGCTGGATGTCCATCGCCAGGCCGTTCGCCGTCTCGTACCGGCGCGTGCGGTCCTTCTCCAGCGCCTTCATCACGATCCAGTCGAGGTCCCCGCGCAGTTGCGACACCAGGCGCGGGCCCTCGACCCGGCGGCACTCGGCGGTCTTCGTGAGCTCGGACGGCCGCAGGGCGGTCAGCCGGAGGGAGGGCCGCGGGGGCTCCCGTTCGCGCAGCGTCCGGCGCATTTCCTCGAGCCCCGACTCCACGAGCGCCCGGGCATCGAACGGCGTCCGTCCCGTCAGCAACTCGTACAGCAGCACCCCCAGGCTGTAGACGTCGCTCCGCGTGTCCGTGCCCAGGCCGCTCAGGTCCGCCTGTTCCGGACTCATGTAGGCCGGCGTGCCGATCACCTGCGCGTAAACCGTGAAC
>JBJKRD010000425.1:0-6728 GCA_046704925.1 Opitutaceae bacterium
GGACTTGATCTCATCGATCTCGGCCTGCCGCAGCGCCGCCGGATGATCGCCGCCCACGAAGCCGATGACGCCCGCCGCCTCCTTCACAAAGTACCACGGCTTGTTCATCAAGTGGCCGTTCTCATCGTAGAGGCGCATGTTGATGAAGACGTAGCCGGGATAGAGCTTGCGCACCTTGCTCGACTTCTTGCCGCCCTTGACCTCGGAGACCGTCTCTGTCGGCAGCAGGACCTCGAAAATGAATTCATCCAGCTCCTCGGCGGCCTTGAATTTCTCAATATACGCCTTCACCTTCGGCTCCTGGCCCGAAAGGGTGTGCAGGGCAAACCACTGGGCGCCCGGCGGGGCTGAAGTCTGTGCGGACATGTCGGTGGCGTTCAACTGACCAGTTTCGTGAAGAGATCCACGAACTGGTAGAGGGAGAAATCGGAGATGCTCGTGAACAGGCCCAGGAGCACCGCCGCCACGATCACCACGATGGTGGAGTCCCACAATTCGCGGCGGGTCGGCCACGAGGCCTTCTTCAGTTCGGCGGTCATCTCCCCGACAAAGATGCGGACGGCGCGAAACGGGTTTTTCATGCGGTAAATGGCTACCTGGCAGGGCAGAAGGGACTCGAACCCCTAACCGACGGTTTTGGAGACCGTTGCTCTACCAATTGAGCTACTGCCCTCCGTGGTTGTTGGCTGAGACGACGGCGCCGAGGCCCCTCCACTGCAGCCTCGGCGTGCGCCATGACAGGTTGTTGCAAAGTTATTCGAGGATCTCCGTGATCCGGCCCGAACCGATCGTCCGCCCGCCTTCGCGGATGGCGAACTTCTGGAACTTCTCCATCGCGATCGCCGCGATCAGCTCAATGGTCAAATTGATGTTGTCGCCCGGCATGATCATCTCCACGCCCTGGGGCAGCTGGATGACCCCGGTGACATCAGTCGTGCGGAAATAGAATTGCGGCCGGTAGCCGTTGAAGAACGGCGTGTGCCGTCCGCCCTCCTCCTTGCTGAGGACATAGACCTCGGCCTTGGCTTTGGTGTGCGGGGTGATCGACTTCGGGGCGGCCACCACCTGGCCGCGCTCGATGCCGTCTTTTTCCACGCCGCGCAGCAGCACGCCGACATTGTCGCCCGCCTGTCCGTAATCGAGCATCTTGCGGAACA
Organism: Opitutaceae bacterium; assembly: GCA_046704925.1. GTDB lineage: Bacteria > Verrucomicrobiota > Verrucomicrobiia > Opitutales > Opitutaceae > Fen-1467. Next base: position 1,158 of record JBJKRD010000425.1, read on the forward strand.
TCTCGACGCCGGTGACCACGGTCGAACTGGTGTCACGCAGACCGACGATCTCGACGGTGTCGCCCACCTTGCACTGGCCGCGTTCGATACGCCCGGTGGCCACCGTGCCGCGCCCGGTGATCGAAAAGACATCCTCGACGGACATCAGGAACGGCTTGTCGATCTCGCGGACCGGTTCCTCGATCTCGCTGTCGATCGCCTTCATGAGCGCATCGATGGCCGCCATCCCCTCGGGCTTGCCCTCCAGGGCCGCCGTGGCCGAGCCGCGCACGATCACCGCCTTGTCGCCGTCGAACTGGTATTTCGTCAGCAGTTCGCGGATTTCCATTTCCACGAGATCCAGCAGATCCTTGTCTTCGAGCAGGTCGACCTTGTTCAAGAATACGACGATCTTCGGCACGCCCACCTGGCGCGCGAGGAGGATGTGCTCCCGTGTCTGCGGCATCGGTCCGTCCGCCGCGCTGACCACGAGGATGGCGCCATCCATCTGCGCCGCACCGGTGATCATGTTCTTCACGAAATCCGCGTGTCCCGGGCAGTCGACGTGCGCGTAGTGCCGCTTCTCCGTCTGATACTCCACGTGGGACACCGCAATGGTCACCGTCTTGGTGGCGTCGCGCACCGTGCCGCCCTTGGCGATATCCGCGTACGACTTGACCTCAGCCAGTCCTTTCTTGGACTGGACGGCCAGGATCGCGGCCGTCAACGTGGTCTTGCCGTGATCGATGTGGCCGATCGTGCCGACGTTCACGTGCGGCTTCGTGCGTTCGAATGTTCCTTTAGCCATGTGGTTGAGACGTTTGGGTTAAGTGACTGGCTCTTAAGTTATTGTCGAAGAAGGCGCCGAGGCTGGCCTGGAGCCCAGAATCGGATTTGAACCGACGACCCCGTCCTTACCAAGGACGTGCTCTGCCGACTGAGCTATCTGGGCAGACCAAGGCTAGGCCAACAACGGAAAGAAGGGTTGAACGTGAACAACCGATTTTTGGCCGTCAACTGTAATCTTTTCGTATTAACCACCGAGGGTCCGGGCGTCCCGCCGCCGCGCATCCGGCGATGGCGTTTGCCGTGCTCCAAGATGGGTCAAGGCCCGACCACGACCTGATAGATTCCGGGCGGCAGCAGCTCGCCCAAACGCAGTGTCTTTGAAATGTATTCGCGCAGGAAAGAATCGACCTCCTCGATGTCGGAACTGGACACGATGACCGGGCGCCCCAACAGCCCGCCAACCGTCACGTCGACCAGAAAAACGGGAGGGCGCCAATCCAACCTCCCCGCCGGAAGCGTCACGTTCTCTTCCAAGGGCCGCATCAGCACCTTTACGGGATCGGCCCCCGGGACTTGGATCTCACCGCCGTCGATCCGTCGCACCTCGACCATCCCCAGCCTGGATGGCAGCGGCTTCAACGGAACATCCTGACGATCAAAACCAAGGAAAGGATCACGAGAGGGCTGCCGCAGCAGATCCAGGGGTGTCTTTGGCTGCAGGTCGTCCGCGATCTTTGTCAGGGCGGGACCGGCTTCGCCATAGATCAGCTTCGCGCGGTAAGGCTTGAAGACCTGACCGGGTTGGCGCTGGACCGCCGCGGGCAGCGGGCGTTGGCTCGCGTTCCATTTGGTCGGAAGAAAAAGTGGCGTCGGATCAAAGATCGTAGCCTGCTCCTGCAACAATCTGTCACCCACGGCGACTTTCACCTTGGGAGCGGAGACCGCTGGCGCCGTGGCCAGCCTCCGCCCGCCCACGGGCCGCAACAAGGCCCCGAGCGCAGCCACGACGAATAGGATGGCGAGTGCGGCCAGCCACCATCCCGCCCATCGGCGCCTTGTTGATTCCGCCACGGCCACGTCCTCCGCATCAGGGGGTGCTCGATTCCACAGCGTTCGCCGGTTCTTCCATGGCCCACTGCACGCCGCCGGTAAAGCCGGCCGCCCCGGCCATCGCCGAGATGGTGCCGATGTCCTCCAGGGGTACGCTGCGATCCGCGCGCACCAGCAGCGCCGGTCCCTTTTCCCTTCCGGCGCGATTCTTCAGCCAGGCTTTCAATTGCGCGTAGTTGTACATGCCGTCCTCGGTGAGAACCATGTCATGCCGCGGCACGCTGATGGTCACGGTCGTCCGCGCCGCTCCGGCCGTCGCTCCCGGCATTTCCGACAGACGAAAACTCACCCCCAGGCCCGGAGCCAGCACGAAACGGGAGCCGAAGACGAAAAAGAACAGCACAATCAGCGCCCCGTTGACGAGGAACAGCGCGTCGAAACTGCGCGGCGGCGGGCGCAATTTCGACGCCAGATCCAGGGGCCGCGTAATCATCGCTTGCCCTCCGCCGCGAGCGCGGGCACGGCGCCGCCGTTTTCCGGCATGCTCCGGTACTCGACGAGCAGGTATTTCATGATTTCATTGCCCGCCCACTCCACGTCGCGGACGATCGCCCGCACCCGGCCGCTGAGAAAATGATACGCCAGGTGCCCGGGGATCGCGATGATCAGGCCGCCCGCCGTGCTGATGAGCGCCTGCCACATGCCACCCGCCAGCGCGTTGGCCGTGGCGTAACTCCCGCCGAGCATGAAGGCATGAAACGTGGTGATCATCCCGAGCAGCGTGCCGAGAATCCCCACCAGTGGGGCCACCTGGGCGATCGCGGCAATCGAGCCCAGGCGCCGTTCCAGCACCGGAATTTCGACCAGCGCGGCTTCCTGCACTGCCAGGCGCATCTTCTGCTCGTCGTCGTCCGCGTGGCGCAGCGCCGACTTCACCACGGCCGCGACCGGACCGGGCGTTTCTTCGCAGACCGTGAGCGCCTCGAGCAACCGGCGCTTCGCGAGGATGTTCTTGATGCCGTCGACGAACGCGGTCGATCGGATCTGGCCGCGATGCAGAAACAGGAGCCGCTCGAGGAACAACAGGGTGCCGACCCCGCCCATCGCCGCCAAGACCCACATCATGGGCCCGCCCTGGACGAAAAGGTGCAAATCCAAACCGCTCATGAAGCCTTTCACTATGTTCCGCTTCAGCCCCGCCCGTAAACGCCAAAGCGACGGTCATTTCCGGGTCGGGCCGGCCGGCGGTGAATGCCGCGTTGGCGGGCGGGCGGCATGGCTCAGCCTCCCGTGGCCCCCGCGTCACCCCGCAGGGTATTGAAGCGGACCAACCGCTGTTCCGCCAACGCCGCTCCCGGCAGCTTTTCCTTCAAGAGCAACTCGTAGGCGTTGCGCGCCTGATCCAGTTTGGACTGCTTTTCGTAAAGGTCGCCGAGCTCCAGCAGGGTCCGCGACATCCAGTAGCGGCCCTTCGGACCCAGCTCGGCCGCCTTGCTGGGATCCAGCAGGAAGGTGTTCGCGACCAGCCACCAGTTGGCCTCCGCGCGGTCCGTATGCCCGCGTTTGGCCAGCGCGTTGCCGTGCTTGAAGCCCGCCTCCACGCGCAAATCCACGGGGGCCGCAATATAGTCCTGCAGGCGTTCATAGATGGCGTCGGCGCTCTCCCAGTGCGACGGGTCGGTGGCCGCCTGCAGCAGGTGGCAGTCGGCCAGGTCGATCTGCGCGAGCAGGACGTCCTGGTGTTGCGAGAAATCGTTGACCAGTTGCTCGTAGACCTGCTGCGCCAGCGCGAACCTGTTGAGATTGCGCCACAGGTCCCCTTCCTTCAGCCGGGCATAGAACACCATGTCGCTCCGCGGGTATTGCGTCACCAGGCGCTCGAGCAGCCGGATGGCATCCTCGTAATCGCTGTCCCGCCCGCGGCGCTCCGCATTGAGGGCGGCCTCATACAGCGCAAACGGCGCGTAGACATTGTCGGGATAATCGTCGGCCAGCTTCGTGAACAGCCGTTGGGCCTCCACAATCTCGCCCCGGCCGGCGTAATAATCGGCCTCGGCCACAAAGGAATACACTGCGGCGTCGCTCTTGGGGTGGTCGGCCCGGAGCTTTTTCAGCAGATCGAGTCCCTCCTGGGCGGCGCCGGCGCGCGGGTTGGCGGGCGCGAGCAGCGCCTGGGCTTTCAACAACATCGTCGTGCTGGTCACGTCCGTCTTCAAATCGGGCGGCAGCGCGGCCATGGCGGGAGTCTCGAGACGCTGCAAAAGCGCGTCCGCCTGGCCGACCGCCTGGACCGGCTGGCCGGCTTCAAAGGCGAGGCGTGCCTGCAACCACGCCATCCGCACGAACAGCTCCGGGGGCAGGGCCGAAGCCCCCGCCTCCCCCACCAGCCGCGTCACCCGCTTGAGCGCCTCTTCGGTGCGGCCGTGCACCTGCAGGGCCCGCGCGAGGTTCCATTCGGCTTCCCACCGGCTGACGGCATCGACGCCCGCCGTCCCCTTCGCCCCATCCAGCAAACTCTCCGCCTCGTCCATCTGGCCGGCGTCGATCTCCGCCAGCACCCGCTGAAACAACACCAGACCCGGCGCGACCCCGGACGGCAGCTCCCGTTGGGCCGACCCGTAGGCGTCGGCGGCATTCTTGAAATCGCCGGCGCGGAAATACGCTTCGGCCACGAGCAGGCCGAGCTGTGCATGCTCGTTGCCCGGCGGGAGCTCCGCCTGTTGCCGCGCCGCATAGTCGGCGGCCGTGCGGAAGCGGCGCAGCTCCCACGCCACGCTGGTCAGCACTCCCAACGCCTGGGTCTTGAGTTGGGAGCCGGGAAAACGTTCCAGCAGCGTCTTTGCATCCTCCTCCGCGCGGTCGTAGTTCTTTTCGGACAGCGCCAGCTGGGCGCGAAACATGAGCAGATCCGGCAGGATCGGATGCGGCGTGGGCGCCGCGATCAACTGGTCGAGCTTGGTCCGAAACTCCGCCCGGGCCGCGCCGCTGCCGCTCGCCCGCGCCAGCAACTGCAGCGCGATGCGTTGCGACTCGGGATTCACCGCGCGGTCGAGCAGACCGAACAGCGCGTTCCGGCCGGCGCCGCTGGCGCCGCCCGCGATCAATCCCAGCAGCAGCCGCATGTCGTCGAGCTCCTGGCGTTCCTCCGGCGGCAGCGCCTGCAACTGGCGCTGCAACAGCTCGACCGCCTCGGCCTTGTGCCCGAGAGCGTTGAGCGCCACGGCATAATACCGCGCGTAGGCGTAGCCCGGCTTCTGGCCCTGGAGCCGCTCCATGTTCTGCTTCAACCTGGCGGCCTCCTGTTCCGTGGCCGGGCTCGTGAGCAAATTCACGCGGAGTTGCTCCAACTGGAAGCGGGCGCGTTCGATCTCGGAGACCGCGCTCCTCACCGCCTCCTCATAGGCCTGGTTCCGCCGGCCCAGGTCGCCGCTCAGGTCGGCGATCATTCCCTCGAGGAACCGGAACCAGCCACGTTCCGCGCCGGGCAGGTCCTCGATCTTGATCTGCGCCGCCTCCGCCCGGGCCGCGTCCAGTTGCCGCCGGTAGGCATCGATCAGCCCGGCGCGCAGGTGGTAGGCCGCGTTGCGCGGCCCGGTGAACCGGGTGAGCGCCTGCTCCGCCTCGTCCAGCCGCCCCTGGTCCAGCAGGGCGCCGGTCAGTTGCAAGACAAGCTGGTTCTTGTCCGCGTCCGGGGTGGCCGGCGAGGCCAGCAGACCCTGCAGCAGGGCCTCGGCTGCCGGCGAGAATCCCAGC
>JBJKRD010000426.1:0-9335 GCA_046704925.1 Opitutaceae bacterium
GCAGCGGACCGAGTACGCCCGGATTTGCACCGAGGGGCTGGTCCGGCTGGGCGACGACATCGGGGCGGCGATGCGCGAGCGGTCGTTCGGCTTCCTGGCGCTGCTCACCCGGCTGCGGCAGGCGTGCTGCGACCCCGACCTGCTGCCGTGGCTGAAGGCGCCGGTCGTCGAGAGCGGCAAGCTCAACCTGCTGGTGGACAAGCTCGGGGAGGTGGTGGGCAGCGGCCACAAGGTTGTGGTCTTCTCCCAATTCGTCATGTTTCTCAACCGGGTGCGGGAGGCCTTGACGGCGGGCTTTCCGGACCTGCCGCGGTTCGAACTCACGGGCATGACCCTGGACCGCCAGAAGCCGGTGCAGGCGTTCCAGAATACGCCGGGCCCGGCGGTCATGTTGGTCAGCCTCAAGGCGGCGGGCACGGGCATCACGCTGCACGCGGCGGACTACGTGTTTTTGCTCGATCCGTGGTGGAACCCGGCGGTCGAGGCCCAGGCGGTCGACCGCGTGCACCGGCTCGGCCAGACCAACACCGTCTTTGTCTACCGGATGGTCACCGCGGGCACGGTCGAGGAGCGCATCCAGGCGCTCAAGGCCGACAAGAAGATGCTGTTCGACCGGGTGGTGGGCGACATGAGCGGCGATTTTGACCTCAGCCGGCACTTCCAGTCGCTGCGGACCCTGATCGAGCTGGCGCCGCCGGAGGCCGAGCAGTAACGGTTGCCAGCGGCGCCCGGAGCTCTTTCCTTCGGGTCATGAACTTCCGGGCCCGTCTGCCGCTGCTCCTGCTTCTGCTCACCGCCACCGCCTACGCCAACACGGCGACGGAGCCGGCTCCCAAGGACGCGCGCTGGATGCAGCGCCACGACGAATTCGTGGCCGAGGCCGGAAAGGGCGGCATCAACGTGCTCTTTCTGGGCGATTCGATCACCGATTTCTGGCGGACCCGCGGTCGCGCGGTCTGGGACCGCGAATTTGCGCCGTTGGGCGCGGCCAACTTCGGCATCAGCGGGGACCGGACGCAAAATGTGCTCTGGCGCCTTGAACATGGCGAGGCGGACGGTTACCAGCCCAAGGTCGTGGTGTTGCTGATCGGCACGAACAACACCGGCCTCGAGCGGAACAGCGACCAGCCCCGCAACACCACCGCCGAGGTGATCGAGGGGGTGACGGCGGTGGTGCACGAACTGCGGGTGAAATTCCCGGCGGCGAAGATCCTCTTTCTGGCCATCTTCCCCCGGGGCGAAGCCCATTCCGCCCAGCGCGCGCAGGTCGCGGAAGTCAACCGGGCCCTGGCGAAGCTGAACGACGACCAGCACGTGTTCTTCCTGGATATCGGGCGCCGCTTTCTGGACCCCGACGGCGACGGCGACATTCCGCGGGACATCATGCCGGACCGCCTGCATCCCAGCCTCAAGGGCTACGAGATCTGGGCCAATGCCATCCGCGAACCGCTGCAGAAGCTGATGAAGTAGGGAGGAGGCCTCAGGGCATCCGTACGGCGGCACGCCAAGATTTTGGCGGACCGCGAAGCCTGTTCTGAAAGGCTAGGTTTGGGCGGCGCCGGGATTCCCCACGTGTACGCTGTATGGCTCGCCGGAAGGATAGACCCTCTTGTTGCGGCTCGGCAGTCGCCGAGCCTCTTCACAGGCACAGCGGTCGATTCGGGTTTGCGGGGGCAGGATAGAAACGAATGCTTGACATATTTCGCGATATAGTGAAATACTTTCCCTATGCCCTCGCCGACCACTCAGAATCGCAGACAGCGGGCCGCCGTGTTCAAGGCACTGGGACATCCCGCGCGCCTGCAAATCGTCGAGGAGCTGGCCGAAGGCGAGCATTGTGTCTGCGATTTGGTGGAGACGGTCGGTCTGGGTTGGTCGGCGGTGTCGCGGCACCTGGCGGTGCTCAAAGCGGCAGGCGTGTTGGATGACGAAAAGCGGGGCCAGCAGGTATTCTACCGGTTGGTGCTGCCGTGCGTGAAATCGTTTGCCGACTGTTTGGATGCGGTCCGGCGCGGGGAGCAGGTGGAGGTCCGCCGCTGCTGCGGGTGATTTTTTGGCGGCCAGATTACTCACTTTCGCGAAATAACGGACCATGAACCTCCGCCACGAACTCAAGATCCTCGCCGCCATGGCTGCGGTCTTCGCCGCCTTCTGTTTTCTGCCGGCGGGGGCGCCGCGCGTCGAGGGGGCGGTACACGAGGCCCTGGCGCTGACGCAGTGGTACGCGCAGGAGCACGTGATCCTTTGCCTCCTGCCGGCTTTTTGGATTGCCGGGGCGATCGCGGCTTTTGTCTCGCAGCAATCGGTCATGCGCTATTTCGGACCCAATGCCCCGAAACTGCTGAGTTACGGCGTGGCCTCGGTCTCCGGCACGATCCTCGCGGTGTGCTCTTGCACGGTGCTGCCGCTGTTCGCGGGGATTCACCAGATGGGCGCCGGTTTGGGGCCGGCGACGGCCTTTCTCTATTCCGGCCCCGCGATCAATGCCCTGGCGATCATCCTGACGGCCAAAGTGCTCGGTATGCAGCTCGGCATCGCCCGGGCGGTGGGCGCCGTTGTCTTTTCGATCGTGATTGGCGTGGCCATGCACCTGCTCTTCCGCCACGAGGAGCGCGCCAAGGCGGCCAAGCTGGCCGAGCTGCCCGTGCCGGCTGCCGCCCGTCCGCTTTGGCAGACGGCGGCCTTTTTTGCCGCCATGGTCGCGGTCCTGGTCTTTGCCAACTGGGGGCGGCCGGGCGAAGGTCACGGATTCTTTTCGGTCGTGTTCGTCGCCAAGTGGTGGTTGACCTCGGCCTTTGCGGCCGGCCTCGGCCTGATGCTGTGGCGCTGGTTCAAGCTGCCCGGCTCACGGCTCATTCTCACCGCCACCGCCGTGGTTGGTGCCGGTCTGGCGTTGCCCGGGCATCCGCAGGCATCCGTGCTGGTCGCGGTCGCGGGTCTGGTGTGGTCCACGGCCGGCCGGGAGGGCGAGGCCGGGGAGTGGTTCGAGCAATCGTGGGGCTTCGCCAAGCAGATTCTGCCACTGCTCTTGGGCGGCGTCCTGGTGGCCGGCTGGCTGCTCGGCCGGCCGGGGCATGAGGGGCTGATCCCCAGTGAGTGGATTGCCCGGTCGGTCGGTGGAAATTCGCTGGGGGCGAATCTGTTTTCGGCAGTGGCCGGCGCGCTGATGTACTTTGCGACGCTCACCGAGGTGCCGATCCTCCAAGGGCTGATCGGCAGCGGCATGGGCCCGGGCCCCGCGCTGGCGCTGCTGTTGGCCGGCCCGGCGCTGAGCCTGCCCAGCATGATCGTGATCAACTCGGTCATCGGCCCGAAGAAAACCGCCGCCTACATCGGGCTGGTCGTCGTGCTCTCGACCCTCGTGGGCTGGGCCTATGGCGCGTTTGCGTAATGCTGCGAAGGGGAAAGGACTCATGATGTCTCGCCTCGATACCTTCGAACTGAAAACGCCCTCGTCCGGGCCAGGTCCGGCCGAGGCCGATTCCTTTGCCCGGGACCCGGCGTGGCTGCGGGACCGCGGCGTGGCGGTGAGCCGCCACACATTGGACCGTGATCGCGCCGCGTTCTTTGCGAACGAGCAGGTTCGCGCCCTCCTGGAGACGCAAGGCACCACGGCACTCCCGCTGGTGCTCGCCGACGACACCGTCCTCAGCGCCGGGGCGTATCCCACCCGGCCCGAACTCGCCCGCGCCCTGCGCCTGAGCGCGGCGGATGACGAAGCCTATCTGGCCGGGATCGCGGCGGTCGGCGTGGCCCTCGGCCTGAAGTTGGCGGCTCACGAGGCCGGAGCGATCGAGCGTGTCTGGCAGGACCTCCGCCGCCTCGGCCTTGCCGGCCGGACCTTTCAGGACGCCGTGTGGGCGATCCTCGAGAAGACGGGTGCGACCGATGCGCAGATCGTCGAGACGCTCGACGGCCGGTGCGTGCACGGAACCCTGCGAGCGCCCGGAGGCGGCTGCTGTGGAGGGCGCTCCGCTGGCCCCGGTGGACTGGCTCCACGGAAGAGCGGCGCGTAAGGAGCAGGAGATGGTCATGACCTTTACCCTTGTCGTGCTGATCTCGCTCACGGTGCTTGTGGTTTGGGACAGCGCCGAAATCGCCAATCCCGGGCCAACGGCCGGGACGGCAAGCCGATCGCGGGCTTCCGGTCTGGATGGCCCAGCCGGGCACCGTTCGACCAATGAGATCGGCGACGCCCGCCACCAATCGACTGATTCCCCTGGGGCCCAGTCTGTCGCGGCCCGTGCGTATGCATTGCCGCGTCACCGCGTGGCTCCGGCCCGCTTCGTGGGCCCGCAGCGGGCGCCTTCTGCAGGTTCGCAGCCCGCCATGCATGATCACGCCCGCGTCCACTCCAAGGCGTCGCTCCCACTCGCCTGAACCGCATTCCCGTCATGAAAACCACCCGTCCGCATTCTCTGACGTTCGCGTTCGCGACCGTAACCTGGCCGGTGCTCGCCGCCGGCCTGATGCTGGCCCTGGTGGGTCGGGCCGTTCCCGCCCGGGCCGCCGGGCCCGACGCGGAAGTGCATCTGGCCCTCGACCAGGTCGTGGCGGAGGCGCTGCGCGGCAATCCCGGCTTGCAGGCCCGCGCGCATGTCGCCACGGCCGCGGCCCGGGACGCCAGCGCCGCCGGCCGCACCCGTCTGGGCGACCTGAACGCCGTCGCCTCCTACGGTTATTACAACGACGACCAGATTCTGCGCCCGATGTCGCGGGAACTCATCGCCGGCGGCATCGCCGGCCTGCCTTGGGACCGCTCGCAACTGCACTACGGGTTCACCTACCAAGTGCCGCTGTTTGTCGGCGGACTACTGGTGAACCAGATCGCCGTCGCCAAACTGGAGGCGCGGAAGGCGGACGCCCTGCGCGAAGGGACGCGCTGGCAGGTGCGCTTCAACGCCGTGTCACTCTATGCCGCAGCCCAGGCGCTGGACCGGGTGGAGGCCGCGCTCGCCGAGCAGGTCCGGACTCTCCGCCAGATGAAGGCCAACCTCGACGAAATGGTCGCCACGGGTAAGCGCCCGGAGGTGGATCGGCTCAAGGTTCTGGATGAACTCGCCGCGGCGCAGGCGCAGCTCGCTTCGGCGCAGGCGGACCGGACCAAAGTCGCGTCATTGTTGCTCGCCCTGCTCGGGCGTGATCCCGCCGGCAGCATCGCGGTCGATCCGTTGCCGGCGACGGCGACGACGCCTTCCATCGATCGCACACGGCTGCAGGAGCTGGTCATGGATGCCAGCAGCGTGCGGGTCGCCCGTCTGAGCAAGGACCAAGCGGGTCGGTCGGTCGCCGTGGCCCGCAGCGCCTTCCTGCCCAAGGTGGTCGGGTCGGCCAGCTACCAGGAGAACGTCGGACTCAACATTGACCGGACGCTCGACACGTGGGGCCTGTCCGTCGCCGTGGTCGTGCCCGTTTTTTCGGGCGGTGCCGACGTCCAGCGCTTACAGGCGGCGAAGGAGCGGCAGGCTGCCGGACGGGAGGCGCTGGCACAGGCTCAGCTTCAGGCGGGCGCCAACTTGCAGGAAGCGCTGGCCCGGCTCAAAGCCGCCCAGGTTGGCGTTCGGTCAGCCGAAGCCCAGATTGCCGCGGCGGACGAGGCGGCCCGCATTGAACAGGTACGTTACTCCACAGGCGCGGGTACCATCGAAGATTTGTTGCGGGCGATCGCCCCCCGGGTAGGCGCGGGCGCCCCACACGCCCCCGCCCGGGCGCGGCGCAACACGGCCGCCGAACGCATCAACACTCTCGCCGAAAAGGAGATTCTCAAATGAAATCCAAGCCTGTCATCGCCATCGTTGCCGGGGTGGTCGTAGTCGCCGGAATGGCCGCCCTGCACCATCTGCGGCAGAAACAGATTGCCGACGCGCCCTTGGTCGCCGAGGTGCCCCCGGTAGTGCGAACCGCGACGGTCGCTGAGGAACGGGTCGCACACACCCGGCACGTACTGGGCACCGTGATCGGTGCCGAGGAGACCGACTTGGCGCCGCAAGTCATGGCCCGCGTGGTTGCGATGGAGGTGCGCGAAGGGGACGTCGTGAAGGTCGGCGAACTGCTGGCGCTGCTTGACGAGCGCCCGTTCCAGGACGCGCTCGCGGAGGCCGAAGCGATGCAAGCCGCGACGGAAGTCGCGTACCAAGCGCAGCGCGATGCCACCGCCCGGGATCGCCGACTTTTTGAGGTGAAAGCGATCGCGCAGGAGCAATGGGACCGATCCCGGGCGGCTCTGGCCGCCGCTGCCGCCCAGGCCCAGGTTGCCGCGCGAAAGGTCGATCAGGCGCGCACACAGCTCGGCTACTGTCGCATCCCGGCGCCGGCGGACGGACTGGTGGCGAGGCGACTGGCCGATCCTGGCGATCTCGCCGTGCCGGGCAAACCGCTGTTCCAATTCGTTCGGCAGCAGACTGTGCGCGTGCGCGGAGCACTGCCCGCCGAGGACTTCACGGCCCTGCACCCCGGCCTGCCGGTGATCCTGCGCACCGGGGGGCACACGGTGACGGCGGTCGTGGCGCGCGTCTTCCCCGCCCTGGGCGCGAGTCACCTGGCGACGTTCGAGTGTGACCTCGCTCAACCGCCGCCGGGCTTTGTTTCTGGCGCCACGGTCGGCATGGACGTGCAATTGAGCTCGGCCCAAGGCTTGGTGGTGCCGGCCAGCGCTCTGCTTGAAGGTGAGCGGGAAGCGTGGGCGTTCGTGGTTGATCACGGCACGGTGAGGCCGGTCACCGTGCAGGTGCTGGACCGCTCGCTCGACCACGTCGCCGTCAAGGGCGGGCTCCAGCCCGGGGACGCGGTCGTCGTGGCGGAGCCGTCGCGGCTGATGACACTGACCGCCGGCACCAAGGTGCAGATCGCGAAAAACCCGTAGCTGCGAGGCCATCATGAATTTCGTTGAAGGTTATCTCAAGAAGCCGCACTTGGTCACTTCGCTGGTGCTTTTGGCGGCGGTCGTCGGCTTCGTCGGCTACCGGCGCATGCCGGTGAACCTGTTTCCCGATTCCGAGCGGCCCCAGATCGCCGTGGTGACCGTCTATCCGGGCGCTTCGGCGGCGGACGTGGAGTCCGAGGTCAGCCGCCCAATTGAGAAGGAATTGAACACCATCGAGCAGGTTCGCCGCGTCACCTCGGTTAGCAAAGACGAGGTTTCAGCGGTCACCGTCGAGTTCGAATACAGCAAGGGTCTGGACTCGGCAGCCACCGACGTCGCCAACGGCCTGCAAAAGATCAAGGCGCTGCTCCCCGACGGCATCCGGCCATCGATGATCTTCAAGGTGTCCTCCGCCACTCCGGCGGTGATGACCCTCGCCCTGCGCCCGAAGCCGGGCGCCCCACTGGATCTTTCCATGGTCCGCCAACTGGCCGACAACGAGATCAAGGAGCGCCTGCTCCAGTTGCCCGAGGTGGCCTATGTGGAAGTCTTTGGCGCCCATCAACCCGTGGTGCGCGTGTCCCTTGATCGCGACAAGCTCCAGCGCTTCGGCCTCACGCCGGCTGAGGTGAGCCAGCGACTGGCCGCCTTCAACGCCAACCAGCCGATCGGCCTGCTCATCACCGCCGGCAGCCAGTTTCTCTTCAAACGCACCGGCGAATTCCAGAGTCTGGCGGACGTGCGGGCGGTCACGGTGGCACACCGGCCCGACGGCGACGTTCACCTGGGCGACATCGCCACCGTCAGTCGCGGCGAACTCGAACCGCAGAGCGCCTACCACGGCGACGGCCGGCCCGCCATCGCGGTCAACATCCAGCGCGCCAATTCCGGCAACGCCCTGCGCACGATTGCCGCGGTGTCCGCCGCGCTGCCGAAACTCGAACGCGATTACCCGGGCGTCGCGTTTTCGATACCCGATACCCAGGGCGAGCTGATCCACCTCTCGGTGGGCAACATGCTCGATGCCCTGCGCGATGCCGTGATCATGACCGTCATCGTCATCTTCCTTTTCCTCGCCGATCTGCGGGGCATGGCACTCGCCGCGATCTCCATTCCGTTCACCTACCTGCTCACCTTCGCGGCAATGTGGCTCATCGGCTACGAATTCGACATGGTGACCCTGACGGCGGTGATCATCGCCGTGGGCATGCTGCTCGACGACGCCATTGTCGTCCTCGAGAACGTCGAACGCCACTATCATGAAGCCGGAGCCGACGCTCACCGCGCCGTGGTCGGCGGCACGCAGGAGGTGATGCTGGCCATCTTTTCCGGCACCTACGCCACGGTGATGGTCCTCCTGCCGATCATCTTCATCGGCGGTTTCGTGCAGACCGTGCTGCGGCCGCTGTCGGTGTCGCTCACCATTGCACTCATCGCCTCCTACATCATCTCCGTGACCGTGATTCCTCTGCTGGCGCCGCTGTTGTTGCGCCGCGCGGACGGCCACGGACGCAACCGGTTCGAGCGGCTGGTCTATCGTTTCGACGCCGGTGTGGTAGAGCCGATCCGGGATTTCTATGTGCGGCTGACCGCCTACGCCCTCAAGCATCGCTGGTGGTTCCTCGCCGGGGCCCTGGTGCTGCTGGTGGCCTCGCTGCGTCAGATGCCGCTCATCGGCCGTGATCTCATGCCACCGATGGACACCGGCATCGTCAAAATCAACTTCGAGACCGATGCCAACACCTCGCTGGCGCAGACCGAACGCACGCTGACGGCGATGGAGCGGATCATCCGCGCGCGGCCGGAAGTCACGTCGGTCTCCTCCGTGATCGGATCGGAGCCCGCGGTCATCTCCTTCGGCGCCGGCCGCCTGCCGCAACAGGGCAACATCACCGTTCACCTCACGGATCGCTTCCATCGCAAGGCGTCCATCTGGCAAATCGAGGACGCATTGCGGAATGAGTTTCACCGCCTGCCGGGCCTGAAGAGCGTGGACGTATTCGACTTCGGCGCGACACCCCTCTCCACCATCCGGTCCTCGGTGGATGTGATGATTTCCGGGCCGAACCTCGAAACGCTCGATCGCATCGGCCGCGACGTCGAGCAGCGCCTGCGCAGACACCTCCGCGGCGCCACCTCGATCACGCGTTCGTGGACGCTGGACTCCGAGGAGGTTCAATTCACGGCGAACCCCGAGAAGCTGGCCCTGTATCAGATTTCGCCCGCCGCCGTCACCGGCCAACTCGCGGGGGCGGTGCGCGGCATGCCGAGTTCCGTCTTCCGCATCCCCAACGAGGACGGGCTCACGGTGTGGATCCAACTGCCGCAGGCGCAGCGCGAGCACGCCGCGCAACTGGCGACCTATCCGATCCAGACGCCGGTTGGGGCGGTGCCGTTGGCGCAATTGGGCGCGATCTCGCGGTGGGCGGTGCCATCCGTCATCACCCGGCAAGGACTCGAACGCACGCTGGAC
>JBJKRD010000427.1:0-4399 GCA_046704925.1 Opitutaceae bacterium
GCCTCACCTGCTGCGCCGAGCGGACCGCGATCTTTCGGGCCGTCGCCGCCGGGGACCGGCGGATCGTCGCCGTGGCGGTCTATACGCCGACCCGCCGGCCCGCCGCGCCCTGCGGCGCCTGCCGGCAGGTCATCAACGAGTTCGGACCAAAGGCGGAAATCGTCTGCGCCTGCGCCACGCAGGCCCGCCTGGAAACCACGCTCGACCGGCTGTTGCCGGACGCCTTTGGTCCGAAGAGCCTGAAATAGTCCGGGGCGCCGGTGCCCCGGCTCAAAGTCCGGCGACAAATCTCCGCAGCGCGTCCCAATACGCGTCGCCGGCCAGCTCGATCAGGTTGTTGTGGCCCGCACCCTCGATCCAGAGGTGCCACTTGGGTCCCCGCACCGCCGCGTAGACCTGCCGGCCAAGCGCAAAGGGTATCACCCGATCCGCGGTGCCGTGAATGACGAGCACCGGACACCTCAGGGCGGGCAGCAGCGACAGGTTGTCGAACTTGTCGAACGGCAGGAGCCGCACCCGGGTCATGACCCGAAACGCGCTGGTGAACACGCTCTGCAGGATCAGGCCCGCGCAGGGCCCCTCGGCGGCCATGGCGACCGCGGGCCCGCCGCCGAGCGAGCAGCCGTAAAGGATGATTCGGTCGCGCGGAACGCCGAGCGCGCCGGTCACGTAAGCCAGCACGGTGTGGGCGTCGCGCAGGGTCGCCGGCGTATTCGGCCATCCGCCGCTCCGGCCGTAGCCGCGATAGTCCCAGGCGAAGACCGCCACGCCCAGGCGGTCGCGAAGCTCCGCCAGGTGCGCTTCGTTCTGACCCAGGTCCTCGGCGTTGCCGTGAAAATAGACCAGGGTGTATTTGGCCGCCGGCAGCGGCAGGTACCGGGCGACCAGGCTCACGCCGTCCGGCGTCGGGATCCGGAGCCACCCCGGGCCGTCCGCATAGGTCGACGGGGGTGGCCGGAAAATCATCCGGTCGGAGAACAGCCAGGCAAAGACCATCAACCCGAGGTAGGCGAGCACCACCGCACCAGCCGCGACCTGGAGATACGAAAGCAGCACCACGGAAGGACGCCGGGGCATTCTCAGCTTCCGGCGAGAAAATCGCGGACGGCGGTCACCGCGGCGTCGCGCGACACCTCGCGCTCCGTCCGCTCGGTCAGGTCGCGGAGCTTGACCACGCCGCGGGCCAGCTCGTCGCCGCCGTAAAGCAGCGCCAGGCGCGCGCCCGATTCGAGCGCGGCCTTGAGTTGTTTGCCGAACGACAGGTCCCGCAGCGAGTATTCGGCACGGATTCCCGCCCCGCGCAGCGCCTGCAGATCAGGAAAAGCCGCGGCGCGTCCCGCCGCTCCGTCGTAGGCCAGGAAAACTTCCGGCGCATCGACATAACCCGGCATCAGACCGCGCGCCTCCAGCAGCAGGCTCGTGGTCACGTCGCCGATTGCGAATCCCACCGCCGGCAGATCGGGCCCGCCGAGCTTCTTGACCAGATCGTTGTAGCGACCGCCGCCGGCCAGGGCGCGCAGGTCGCCGCGACGGTCGAAGGCCTCGAACACGAAGCCCGTGTAGTAAGCGAGCCCGCGCACCACCCCGAGATCGACCTCCAGATAGGACGCCAGGCCCATGGCCGCCAGTCCGTCAAGCAGTCGCCGCCATTCGTCCAGCCGGCGCTCGAGTCCGGCGACGCCGAGGGGCCGCAAGACGGCGGTGAGTTGCTCGAGGCTTTTGATCTGCAGGAATGCCAGGATCTTTCCCTCCAGGTCGTCCCCCACCGGACCGAATTGCCCGGCGTATCCCTGGAACGCCCCCTCGCCGACCTTCTCGTAGCGGTCGACCGCCACCAGCAAAGCCCGCACGCGCGCCTCGTCGAGTCCCAGCGCCTGCAGGTAAAAGAACCACAGATCGCGGTCGCTGAGGCGGATCTTGAAATCCTGGTCGGTCAGGCCGAATCCGGCCAGACATTGGATCAACAATGCGATCAGCTCGATCTCCGCCTCCGGGCCGGGTTCGCCGAAGATGTCCGCATTGAGTTGAAAGAAACTGCGCTGCCGTCCCTTCTGCGCCCGCTCATAGCGGTAAAACTCACCCACGTTGAACCACTTGATCGGCCGCCGCAGGGCATTGGCTTTCGCGGCCACCATGCGGCAGACCGTGGGGGTCAGCTCCGGCCGCAGCGCCACCTCCCGGCCCCCTTTGTCCGTAAAGCTGAAAAGCTGCTGTTCGATCTCCTCGCCCGACTTGGCCCGGTAGAGATCAAGTGGTTCCAACACCGGGGCGTCGTATTCGACGAAGCCGAACGCGCGCGCCGCCTGGCGCCAGACGCGGAAGAGGTGGTTGCGGCGCGCCAGCGCCTCAGGATAGAACTCCCGGAACCCGGGCAGCGACTGGAACGCAGGCATGCAACCGCTCAGGCAGTCGGCGCCGGCGGAGCCTCGTCAGGCTTGCTCTGCAACGTGCCCAGATCCAGCTTCTTGAGCTTCGCCTTGAGGATCTTGCCCGATTTGAATTTGACCACGGCACGCTGCGGAATGATGACCTCGGTCTCCGGCTTGTTGGGATTGCGGCCCACGCGCGCTTTGCGCACCTGCACCTCCAGAACGCCGAAATTGCGCAGCTCCACGTTTCGGCCCGCCGCCAGCGCGTTCATGATGATATCCAACGTCATTTGCACAGTCGTCTGAACCTCTTTCTGCGGAAAGCCGGTCTTCTCGTAGATCTGCAACACGATTTCGCGTTTTGTCAGGTTGGTGGACATGTTATTTCCTTTCTCAAGATCCAATGTGAAAACGGCTTAAGTTATTCGAAGAGCAAAAACGGTCAACAGCAAAGCCTTCCAATTCAATTAAAAATGAGCGAGCAGCCTCCGTCCGATCCATTCGAGCAGCTTCCCAAGCAGATTCAAGAACTCCTTCGGGGCTCGAACGTTAAGTCCTTTTACGCCGCACCGCCTCCCGGACCGCCGTCGCCCGCAGCCACCGAGGAGGTCGACGCCGAACACGAGGCGACCCTCCGGCGCATCCGCGAATTCAACCTCAAACCCCGCGAAATTCGCGACCACCTCGATCGCTTTGTCATTCAGCAATCGGAAGCCAAAAAGGTGCTGTCGGTCGCGATTTGCGACCACTACAACCACGTCCGGCAGTGTCTGGAGAATCCGGCCCTGCGCGAGCGCGACTACGCCAAGCAGAACATCATCCTGCTCGGGCCGACGGGCGTGGGAAAGACCTACCTCATGCGCTGCATCGCCAAGCTGATCGGCGTGCCTTTCGTCAAGGCCGACGCCACCAAGTTCTCCGAAACCGGCTATGTCGGCGGCGACGTGGAGGATCTGGTGCGCGACCTCGTCAAGCTCGCGGACGGCGATGTCGAACTGGCCCAGTACGGCATCATCTACATCGACGAAATCGACAAGATCGCGTCCAACGTCGGCAATGCGACGGGGCGCGACGTCTCCGGGCGGGGCGTGCAGATCAATCTGCTCAAGCTCATGGAGGAGACCGACGTCAATCTCCACAGCCAGAACGACATTGCCGGACAACTGCAGGCGCTGATGGATTTCCAACGCGGGGCGCGTCCCCGCAAACGCACGATCAACACGCGGCACATCCTGTTCATCGTCAGCGGCGCCTTCGAGAAGCTGGCGGAGCAGGTCAAACGCCGGGTGCAGAGCAGCCAGATCGGCTTCGCCGCGGCCGGGCGGGACCAGGCGGCCGGCGACACCGATTTCCTACGGCTCACCCAGAGCCGCGATTTCATCGATTACGGCATCGAGCCCGAATTCATCGGCCGTCTGCCGGTGCGGGTGGCCTGCCAGGCGCTGACGGCGGATGACCTGGAGAAAATCCTGCTGACCTCCGAGGGCAGCATTCTGCAGCAATATCGAGCCGATTTCGGCGGCTACGGGATCGATTTCGAAATGACGCTCGACGCGGTGCGCGAGGTGGCCCGCCAGGCGCACGCCGAACAGACCGGCGCCCGCGGACTGATGACCGTGCTTGAGCACGTGATGCGCGACTTCAAGTTCGAGCTGCCCTCGACCGCCATCAAAACGTTCAAGATCGACGCGGCGGCCGTGGCGCAGCCGACCGATACGCTGCGGCGCCTGCTCAAGCAAAACGCCAACCAGCAGCACGACGTGCTCAAGGCCGACGTCGCCGCCTTCACCGCGCGCTTCCAGAAGGACTATGGGTTTGAACTCGTTTTCGACGACGGCGCGGTCGAGCGTCTGATCGAACTGAGTCTGGCCGCCGACAAGACCATCCGCGCCCTGTGCGAGGAAAAATTCCGGGACTTCCACCACGGACTCAAACTCATCTCCCGCGATGGCGATCCCCGGCGGTTCGCGATCACGCGCGAGGTGGTGGATGCGCCCGACAAGGTGCTGTCGCAGTGGGTGGTCGAAAGC
>JBJKRD010000428.1:0-3454 GCA_046704925.1 Opitutaceae bacterium
GGCCAGCCTCGTCCTGCACGTGGAGGCGGGCCGCCTGACGCCCTACGCCGGCGGCTACGACTACTACCTCGACAAATCGCAGGCCCGGGACGCCCGGGCGGCGCTGGACGCGGGATCTGCGGATGCGATGCCCGGGCCTGCCGCGGCAAATCCCAAATCCCAAAAGCCAAACGCCAAAGATACGGCGTCTCCGTCCTCGCAAACCCGTGCGCCCCGCCTCAGCGCGAAGGACCTGCGCAAGCTTCGCACCGAGGTCGGTTCGCTCGAGGAGACGGTGACCAACCTGGAGGCCCGCCAAGCCGAGCTCGTGACCGCCCTCGAGGATCCGGCCACCTACAAGGACGTGGGCAAGGCCCTGAATCTGAATCGCGAGCTGAGCAGCATCGTGGACCAAATCACCGCCGCCACCCAGGCTTGGGAAGACGCCGCGCGGCGCCTGGAAAAAGCGTCGGGATCGTAACCCCGGCCGGCGTCCGCCATGCAGCATAACGCTGCCGGCATTTGAAATAACGACGGCCCAACCGTTTATTGTGCAATGCGCCGGCGCGCCAGGCTGATCCTCGACACGATCCTGCTGGGTGTCATCGGGGCCATGGGCGCGCAGGTTTTCAGTTTCCTGCTCGGACTTTCCCAGGACCTGCTCCTCCGCGGGATCGGCGGCTATCACCCGCCGGCGCTGCCGACCGAAGGCGGCCCATTGGTCCAGACGATCGGCCCGCACGGGCTGTGGCCGGTGGTCATTGCGATCGTGCTTGGGGGCCTGATCTCCGGCTTTCTCGTGTACACCTTCGCGCCCGAGGCCGAAGGCCACGGCACGGATACCGCCGTGCACGCGTTCCACCGCCAAGGCGGGAAGATCCGCCGGCGCGTGGCGCCGCTCAAGATCCTCGCCTCGGCGATCACGATCGGTTCGGGAGGCGCGGCCGGGCGCGAGGGACCGACCGCCCTGTTCAGCGCCGGTTTCGGCTCGATCTACGCCGGGTTGACCCACCGCACCGAAGCCGACCGGCGCCTGCTCGTCCTGATCGGCATGGCCGCGGGGCTGTCCGCCATCTTTCGCTCGCCGATCGGCACGGCGATCTTCGCGGTCGAGGTGCTGTACAGCGACATGGAGTTCGAATCGGAGGCGCTGGTCTACACGATGCTCGGCTCGGTCATCGCCTACGCGGTGAACGCATTGTTCGTCGGGGGCAAACCGCTGTTTGAGGTGCCGGCGACGCTCGAAGTCACCCGGTTCGTGGACTATGCCTGGTACATTCTGCTCGGCCTCGCCAGCGGGGCCGCGGGCGCCTTCATCCCGGGCGTGTTCTATCGAACCCGCGATCTCTTTCATCGGATCAAGGTGGCCCCCCAGCTCAAGCCGGCGCTGGGCGGCCTCGGCGTGGGCGTTCTGGCGCTCTTTCTGCCCCAGGTGCTGGGCGGCGGCTATGGCTGGATGCAACTCGCGATGAACGGCCGGCTCGCGCTGTCGCTCATGGCGGCCTTGATGGTCGGCAAGCTGCTGGCCTTCGCGCTCACGGTCTCCTCGGGCGGGTCGGGCGGCGTGTTCGCCCCCACCCTGTTCGTCGGGGCGATGCTGGGCGGCACGCTGGGCCACGTCCTGCACCAGCCGCCCGCGGCCTTCGTGATCATCGGGATGGCGGCGGTGTTCGGCAGCGCCGCCCGGGTCCCCATTGCCACCCTGCTCATGGTCACCGAAATGACCGGCGGCTATCATCTGCTGGTGCCGGCCGCGCTCGCGGTGATGCTCGCCTTCATGGTTCAGCGGGTGCTCTCCCTGAGCCTCCGGCTCAAATATCCCAGCCTATATGAGGCCCAGGTCCCGCGACCCTCGAATTCTCCCGCGCACCGGTCCGCCCACCTCGAGCGCGCGATCTGGCTGCTGGGCCCGAAATTGACCCAGGATCCCGAGGTCCTCGGTCGACTGGACTTTACGGCCCTGCTCGAAAACGAGTCGTCCGTGGAAATTGCGGCCGGGCGAGATTTGTTTCTCGGCACAGTCTCGCCCCGGAGCCCCTGCGTGGGCCTGGCGACCAACGATCCGGCCATCGCCGGCCGCGCTGACGACTGGGAAATCGTGGCGGTTTTTCGGGACCGGGAAATGCTGGCGCCGCTCGCCGAGATCCGCCTCGAGGCGGACGACCAGGTGCTCATTGTGACTCGTCCGGACGTGGTGCCGGTCATCCGCCAACGACTCGAACCGGCGCGCCCGGACCGGACCGGGCCGGGCCGGCCTGGCGCCCCCGGCGCCGCCATGACCGCCCGGGCAGGCCGTGGGGACCAATGAGCGGCGCCCGGCGGCGCCGCTCCTGGGGGCGGCTGACGCCGGGGCCGGCCGGCGACCGCCCATCGGGCGCCGCCGCTTGCAGACCATCCCCGTTGCCTCACTTTCAATGGCATGAGGGACTCCGCCGTCCATGATCACGGCATGCCGACCGGGGGCCACGCGCACGGACCGGCGGATTTCGGCCGCGCCTTTGCCATCGGGGTCGGGTTGAATACCGGTTTCGTCATCCTCGAGGTGGTCTTTGGCCTGCTGGCCGGCTCCCTGGCGCTGGTGGCGGATGCCGGCCACAACCTCAGCGACGTCTTCGGGCTGCTGATGGCGTGGGGGGCCGCCGCCTGGGCCCGGCGGCCGCCGACGCCGCGGCACACCTACGGCTGGCGGCGCTCCTCGGTGCTCGCGGCGCTCGCCAACGCGATCTTCCTGCTCCTCAGTGTCGGCGTCATCGCCTGGGAGGCGGTCCGGCGGTTGCGCGCGCCCACCGGCGTTGCCGCCGGCACCGTCATCTGGGTCGCCGCGGCCGGCATCGTGGTCAACGCCGTCACCGCCGCCCTGTTCATGTCCGGCGGGCGCCGGGACCTGAACATCCGCGGCGCGTTTCTGCACATGGCCGCCGACGCCCTCATCTCCGCGGGCGTGGTCGCGGCCGGCGTGGCGATGGTCCTGACCGGCTGGTGGTGGCTCGATCCGGTGGTCAGCCTGGTCCTCGTCGCGGTGATCGTGGCCGGCACGTGGGGTCTGCTGCGCGATTCCTTCAACCTGGCCGTGGATGCGGTGCCGGCCGGCATCGAAGTGGGCCGCGTCCGCGATTATCTGGCCGGATTGCCGGCCGTGGTCGACGTCCACCACGTCCACATCTGGGCTTTGAGCACGAGCGAGGCGGCCCTGACCGCCCACGTGGTGCTGGCCGACAACCGCACCGACAATACGCTGCTGGGCGAAATCAATCGGGAACTGGGCGAGCGGTTCGGCATCGGGCACGCGACCATTCAATTCGAATCCCGCGCCGCGGCCGGCTGCGCCAACGCCGAGTGTCAGGCGCAACCGCTCGGGGCCCCTCTCCGCCCGGAATGACGGCCCGGCCGCCTCCGGTCAGGCGGGGCGGCGTTCCCCGCCGTCGCGGAATCCGATCTTCGCGTGCATGCCGTCGCAGAACGGCTTGTTCAGCGA
>JBJKRD010000429.1:0-8808 GCA_046704925.1 Opitutaceae bacterium
ATTCATGGGGGGCGTTTTGAGCGGGGCCGGGTGGGAGGGCAGGCGGTGGACACCGTGGTCAAGGTGACCTTCCTGTTTACGGTCAACGGGATTCTGGTGATCGACCGGAAGATCGGCGACGCCGAGGCGGTCGCCGAATACGAGGCCGGCCGAAACGCCTTTGGGCCGTGCCCGGCGGACCGGCTGGATCATCGCCCCGTGTTGGTTCACTCGGTGCCTCCGGCCTATCCGAAGGATTGGAGCGAGCAGGGATTGTCCGGCTCCGTGCAGGTCCGGTACTACATCGACGAGACGGGCAGGGTGCGGTTCCCCTTCGTGGTCGGGAAGGCGGATCGCCTGCTGGCCGGCCTGGCGATCATGGCGGTCAGGCAGTGGCGTTTCGAGCCGCCGACCTCCCAAGGCCGGCCGGTGCTGGTCGAGGCGAGTCAGGAATTCACCTTTGCGCCTCCCCGCTAGCCGACGCGGTGCGCGGGCTGATGCAGATCGGCAAAACGGACGCCCCGCAAGTTCGGTCATTGAAGATCTGGGCCATCGCAGTCACCTTTTGGCGCAAGCGGCACCGTGCACTCCCTGATCGCCTTTCCATCAATGCCTCCGCGCCGGCGTGGCCGCCTCGTCCTGATCGCGTTCCTGGCGCTGATCCCGGCGGTCCGGGCCGAGCCCGCCGGCCGGATCCGGGAGAGCTTCGACCGGGGCTGGCGTTTCTTCCGCGGCGATGCGCTGGGGGCGCACCAGCCGGATTTTGCCGACGCGACGTGGCGCCCGGTGGACCTGCCGCATGACTGGAGCATCGAGGGGCCGTACGATCCCAACGCGGCCACCGGCGGCGCGGGCGGCTATCTGCCCACGGGGATCGGCTGGTACCGCAAACATTTCGCCGTGCCCGCGGCGCTCAAGGGACGGGTGATCACGGTGCAGTTCGACGGCGTCTACGAGCACAGCGACGTCTGGATCAACGGCACCTTCCTCGGCTTCCACCCCTATGGCTACACCTCGTTCGAATATGACCTAACCCCGTACCTCCGTTACGGCGACCGGCCCAACGTCATCGCGGTGCGGGTGGACAACTCGGCCCAGCCGAACAGCCGGTGGTACTCCGGCTCGGGAATCTACCGCCACGTCTGGATCACGGTCACGGCCCCGTTGCACATCGCCCATGGGGGCGTCTACATCACCACCCCGCAGGTGTCGACGGAGTCGGCGACGGTGCAGGTCCGCACCCGCATCACCAACGGCGGCCCGAAGGACCAGGCGTTTGAACTGCGCCACGAGATCCTGCCCGCCGCCGGACCACCGGCCGAAGGGAGCGAAGTCGCTGTCCGACCGCACACCGCCCTGCAGGCGGCGGTCCCGGCCGGCGCCGCCGCCATCCTGGAGGACACGCTGACGGTCCCGTCGCCCCGCCTCTGGTCGCCCGCGGCGCCCAATCTCTACCGGTTGCGGACCGAGATGTGGATCGGTGGCCGGCTGGTGGACGCGGTGGAGACGCCGTTCGGCATCCGCAGCCTGGTCTACGACGTGGACCGCGGCCTGCTGCTCAACGGCGAGCCGGTGAAGCTGCGCGGCATGTGCGTGCACGAGGACGGCGGGGCGGTGGGCATGGCGGTGCCTGCCGGGGTCTGGGAGCGTCGTTTGCGAGAGCTGAAGGCGATGGGATGCAACGCCATCCGCACCGCGCACAATCCGCCCGCGCCGGAGTTTCTCGATCTGTGCGACCGGCTGGGCTTCATGGTCATGGACGAGGCGTTCGACGAGTGGACGGTGCGCAAGCCGCAGATCCGGCACGGGTACTCGGATTCCTTCGGCGACTGGTACGAGCGCGACCTTCTCAGCCTGGTCCGCCGCGATCGCAACCACCCGTGCGTGGTGATGTGGAGCGCCGGCAACGAGATCGGTGAGCAACGGGAGCCGGGCGGCGAGGTGGTGCTGCGGAAGCTCGTGGACATTTTCCATCGGGAGGATCCGACCCGGCCGGTGACGGCGGCGCTGGACAACGTCTTCACCGATGAAGGCGGGGCGCCGGATACCTTCACCAGCCTGCTGGACATCGTCGGGTACAATTATGTGGATCGCTGGGGCGCGCGCCGCGAAACCTACTACGCGGACGATCGCCGGAGGTATCCGGAGCGCCGGTTCGTTGGCACGGAGGATGCGAACATCTACGGGGTGCGCGGGGCCTACGAGCTGCCGGCGCCTCCCGCGCCCGGCGGCGCCCCCCGCCCGCCGCGCCATGCCACCGGCATGATCCGGACGGAGCAGTTGTGGAAGTTCGACCGGACGCACGACTATGTCATCGGCGATTTCTTCTGGACCGGCGTCGACTACCTGGGGGAGGCGCGCTGGCCGGCCAAGGGCAGCTCGTCCGGCGTGCTCGATACCGCCGGCTTCCCGAAGGACAGCTACTATTTCTTCCAGAGCCAGTGGACCCGGCGGCCGATGCTGCATCTGTTTCCGCCGTGGAACTGGGCCGGCCAGGAAGGGCGGGTCATCCCGGTGCTGGCTTACACCAACTGCGACACGGTGGAACTGTTCCTCAACGGCCGCAGTCTCGGGGTGAAGGCGTACGAGTTTCCGCGGCAGGGCGCGGCGGGCGGGTGGAATCACTATGCCCGGCCCTTCGTGCCCGCCACGACGGCCGACCTGCATTTGGAATGGGACGTGCCGTATGCGCCCGGGCTGCTGCGGGCCGTCGGCTATCGCGAGGGCAAGCCGGCGGCGGAGGCGGAGCTGCGCACGGCCGGCCCGGCGGCGATGCTGACGCTGACGGCCGATCAAACCTCACTGTGCGCCGACGGCCGCGACGTGGCCGGCGTAACCGTCCAGGTGGTGGACCCGGCCGGGGTCGTGGTGCCCGACGCCGACCATCTCATTCATTTCGCCGTTCAGGGACCGGCGACAATCATCGGCGTGGACAACGGCGATCCCTTCAGCCACGCGAGCTACCAGGGAAACGAGCGCCAGGCGTTTCACGGTCTGGCGCTGGCCATCGTCCGCAGCACGCGGGAGGCGGGGGTCATCCAGGTCACCGCAACCACCGCCGGCTTGAAGCCGGCGACCCTCACGCTCCGTTCCACCCCGGCCGCCGCGTCGGCGCCGACGGTGATCCGGGCCTTGGATGAGTGAGGGGACCCGAGGTCAGAAATCAGAGATCAGACTTCAGAAGTCAAAGGTCACAGGTCCAAAGTCCAAGGCTCGGAAGATGAGAGGACAGCGGTCGGAGGCGAAAATTCACCCCCCAACTCCATAATCCTCCCACCCGCGGGCCACGCGTCTTTCCCATGAAAACTTATTCGATCCTGGACTATTGGCCCTTGTTATTGGCGGGCGCGCTTGCGGCAACAGTCACCTCCGCAGCGGACGCCGGCTTGCCGCACTTCGAAAAACGGGGCGCGGTCACCCAGTTCATCGTCGACGGCAGGCCCTTCATCATCCTGGGCGGCCAGGTGGTCAACGGCACCGGGTTTGCCGGCCGCATGGAGCAGGCCCTGCCCAAGGTGGCGGCGCTGCACGCCAACACGGTGGAGTTTCCGGTTTATTGGGGGCAGGTGGAACCGGAGGAGGGCAAATTCGACTTCACCGACGTCAACGCGATCGTCCGGATGCTGCGCCAGCACGGGCTGCGGGCGATCCCGCTCTGGTTCGGCACCTACAAGAATGGCGCGATGGATTACGCGCCGAATTGGGTCAAGGCCGACCCGCAGCGCTTTCCGCGGGTGCTGGACTACGGCGGTCGGCCGATCCGGGTCCTGTCCCCGCTGGGCGAGGCCACCCTCGCGGCCGACCGCCGCGCCTTCCAGGCCCTGATGACGGATTTGCGGGACGTCGACGGCGCCGACCACACGGTGATCCTCGTGCAGGTGGAGAACGAGTCGGGCATCCTCGGCTCCCCGCGCGACTATTCCCCCGCGGCCACGCGGATGTTTGACGGTCCGGTGCCGGACGCGCTCGTCGCCGCACTCAAGAAACGGCCCGGCACCTGGGCGGAGGTCTTCGGCCGGCGCGCGGAGGAGATGTTCAGCGGCTATTGCGTCTCCAGGTACATCAACGCCGTGGCGCAGGCCGGCAAGGAGGCCTACCCGCTGCCGATGTACGTCAACGTGTGGATGGGTGGAGACGGGACCAACGACCGGTTTCTCGAGTTTGACCGGCCCGGCGACAGTTATCCGAGCGGGGGACCGCAATCGCACCTGATCGACCTCTGGAAGGCGAACGCGCCCGCCATCGATCTGATCGGCCCGGACATCTACCACCAGTCGCCGATCATCTACCGGATGATCCTGCGGCGGTACACCCGCCCCGACAATCCGCTGTTCGTGGTGGAGACGGGTCGGGGGATGGCCTTCGCCCGTTTCTGCTTCTACGCGCTCGGCGAATTCTCGGCCATCGGCTTCAGCCCGTTCGGAGTGGACGCCGGACCGGGCGGGGAACTGCCCGCCGGATTTGACGCGATGGCGGACAATTTCCGGGTGCTGGGCCCGGCGCTGCCGGCGATCGCGGACCTGCAGGCGGCCGGGAAACTGCAGGCGGCGGTGGAAGAGGAGCACATCCCGGGACGGATGCTCTACTTCGACCGCTATGACATTCTTGTCCGCTTCCGGCCGCCGGTCCGCAGCTCCGGCCGGCCGCTCGCGCCCTCCGGCCCGCCCGAGCCGTCGGGCCGCGTGCTGGTCGGGCAACTGGGCCCGGACGAATTCCTCATCGCCGGATTCGACGCGGCGCTCGATTTCAAGCCGCCGCTGGGCTCCGGCTTCACCGGGGCGCAGTTCCTGCAGGTCGAGGAAGGGCGTTACGAGAACGGCGCCTGGCAGCGGACGGCGCTGCTCGTGGGGAATTTCACCGACGGCGGCCTGCGCTTCCCCACGCGGGGCGCGCTGCTGCGCGTCCATCTCATGCGCTACTGACCGGCGGCCGCAACCGCGGCGCCGGGCTCGTGGCCGGGCCGGCGGTCAGCTGGCCGCGTGGTGATGCGGAACGGCCGCCGGCTTGGCGGCCGCGAGATGGTGCGTGCCGTGCAGGGGCGCCGCCGAGACCTCGGAGGCATGGTGGCGATGCTCCGCGCGATACGCTTTGATCTCGACCGTGGCGAACCAGCCGACGCCGACGCCCAGCAAGGCGAAAATCAAGATGACGTACTGCCATTTGACCGGGGTTTCGCGCGGGGCGAGGGTCAGTTCTTCGGTGTAATCGCGCCTGATCATGTTTATCGAAGCTCCTTGCTTCTGAGACCATAGCCGTCCGGAGGTGGTTCCGTCAAACCTCGATCCGGCCAGTTCGTGGCGCCGGGCGCGATCCGGAGATTGCACTCCGGCCGTCGTCGGTTAATTTGCCTGCTCTTGTCATGCGTGCCGTCCTGATCCTGGTCGCCGTCTGCGTCGGTCTCGGCGGGGCGGACGCAGGCGCGGCGCCGGGCCCCTTCCCGGTGTCGATCCAGGTCGAAGCCGACCACAATCTGGGAACGTTGCGCCCGATCTGGCGCTTTTTCGGCGCCGACGAGCCGAACTACGCCACGATGAAGAACGGCCGCCTGCTGTTGCGCGAACTGGGGCAGCTGCAGCCCGGCGGAGTGTACTTCCGCGCCCACAACCTGCTGACCACCGGCGACGGAACGCCCGCGTTGAAATGGGGCAGCACCAACGCCTACACCGAGGACGAGGACGGGGACCCGAATTACGACTGGACCATCCTCGACAACATCTTCGGCGCGTACCGGGACGCCGGCATCCGGCCGTACGTCGAGATCGGCTTCATGCCCAAGGCCCTCTCGATCCATCCGGAGCCCTACCGCCATCACTGGAACCCGGCGGACAAATACAGCGAGATCTTCACCGGCTGGTCGTACCCCCCGAAAAGCTACCAGCGCTGGGGCGAACTCGTCTACCAGTGGGTCAGCCATTGCGTGGAACTGTACGGCCCGAATGCGGTGCGGCAGTGGTATTGGGAGGTGTGGAACGAGGCCAACATCGGCTACTGGCGCGGCACCCCGGAGGAATTCTACAAGCTGCACGACTACGCGATCGACGCCGTGCGGCGGGCGTTGCCCGACGCGCGGGTCGGCGGACCCGATTGCGCCGGCAGCGGCGGCGCCTGGCTGCGGGGGTTTCTCGAGCACTGCCTGCGGGGCACGAACTTCGCCAACGGGCTGCCGGGCACGCCGCTCGACTTCGTTTCGTTTCATGCCAAGGGCTCGCCGGCGTTCGTCGACGGCCACGTCCGCATGGGCATCGCCCACGAACTGCGGACGGTGGACGAGGGTTTCCGGATCATCGCTTCGTTTCCGGAGCTGAAGCAGACGCCCGTGATCATCGGCGAGTGCGATCCCGAGGGTTGCGCGGCCTGCCAGGGTCCCCAACTCGCCTACCGCAACGGCACGATGTATTCGAGCTATACGGCTGCGGCCTTCGCCCGGCTGCCGGAGCTGGCGGCGCGCGACGGCGTCAACCTGCAGGGCGCGCTGACCTGGGCGTTCGAGTTCGAGGGGCAGCCGTACTTCGCCGGCTTCCGTTCGCTGGCGACCGACGGCATCGACAAGCCGGTGCTGAACGTCTTCCGGATGTTCAGCCGGATGTCGGGGCAGCAGGTGGCGGCGCAGAGCACGGGGACGGTGCCGCTGGCCACGATCCTCCAGGACGGGGTGCGCGGGACGCCGGACGTGTCGGCCCTGGCGAGCCGCGACGGCAACCGCGTTTGCGTGCTGGTCTGGCATTACCACGATGACGACGTGCCCGGCCCGGAGGCCGCCGTCACCCTGCACCTCGCCGGCCTGCCGCCGGGGGCGACCAACGCCCGGCTGACCCACTACCGGATCGATGCGACGCACAGCAACGCCTACACGGCCTGGCAGCGGATGGGCTCGCCCGCGCAGGTGACGCCGGCGCAATACGCCGCCCTGGTGGCCGCGGGGCAGTTGCAGGAGTTGGCGCCGTCCGCGACCGTGCCGGTGCGCGATGGGCAGACCACCCTGAAGTTTGACCTGCCGCGCCAGGCGGTGTCGCTGCTGGTGCTGGATTGCAACCAACCCTGAGCGTGCGGCGCCTTCGATTCATCCTCCCGGGCATTCTGCTGCCCGCGGCGCTGGCCGAGGCGGTCGCGATGAGCGCGGCGCCGCCGCGGATCGCCCGGGTGATCGACGGCATCCGCTTCACCTACGCGCCGGCGCAGGAGGCGGTGGCGCAGGAACTGGCGCCGCTGGTCGCGGCGTTGAACCGGGATAATACGGGTTCGGAGGCGGCGGCCGCGAACGGGCCGCCGGCTCCCCTGAGCGTGGCGGATCTCCGCGAACACCGCGCCGAGTACCTCGGCCGGATCGCCGCGGCCATCGGCCTCGACCGGCCGACCGCGTCGCAGGCGGAGTGCTACGATGCGTTTCTGACGAACTTCGAGGAGACGGATATTCTGCTGAGCCAGGTGGTGGCGCTGTGGCGCAAGGCGACGGAGATCCGCGCCATCGACGTCTGGACCAAGGACGAACTGATGCGGCGCCTCCGGGCCGGGGAACTCATCCCGGGATTCTCGCTCGATCCGGATGGGACGCACGTGAACTTCGACTGGCACGTCGATGCGGAGCGGATGGCGTCGCCCGCGGTGCAGGACCGCCTGGCGGCATTGGCCAAGGAGCGGGAGAAGCTCCGCCGCGACTACTACTATTCTTTTTCCAGCAAGGCGGGCGTGATCGACATTTCGGGTGGCTTCCGTCCCCGGCCGCCGTCGAAACCGGCGGCGCCCAAGGCTCCGGCGGTCTCGAAGACCCCGCCGGCCAGTACGGCGGCGCCGCGATCTTGGCCCGTGGTCATCATGCCGGACGAGGTCGCCCTCCCACCCAGGGAACTGGCCGCCAGGCAGGCGAAGTTTCTGCAGCGGTTGCGCGATGGGGTTGGCAGTGAAACAGTCGTCGATAATCCCTACCAGCGGGCCTACCTGATCTTTCACGAGACCACGGAAATCGGCGTCGTCGACCATTACCTCGGCAGCCGCGACCGGCGCTGGCTGTGCGAGGGTGTGGCCAATTACACGGCGTGGCGGGTGGCGCAGCAGGTGGCGGGCGACGTGGCGGCGAAGAAGGTGTACGATCTGCCCGCCCAGCTCGCGCAATACG
Organism: Opitutaceae bacterium; assembly: GCA_046704925.1. Classification (GTDB taxonomy): domain Bacteria; phylum Verrucomicrobiota; class Verrucomicrobiia; order Opitutales; family Opitutaceae; genus Fen-1467. The sequence continues at coordinate 8,093 of JBJKRD010000429.1, forward strand.
CCGGCTTCCGGGACAAGGTCAACCTGCGGAAGTGGCCGGCGGTGGAGAACCAGCGGAAGGAGGACGCCGATACGCCGCTGACGAAGGCCCACTATGCGTTCGCCACGCGCGCCGTGAGTTTGATGGTCGGGCGCCACGGGACGGATTTCCTGCCGCGGCTCTTTCGCGAGATCGGCCGGACGCCGCGCCGGAAAACGTCGATGCGGACCGTGGCCCGGGCCTACAAGCGATTGACCGGGGAGGATCTGTCGGCGATCCTCACGGCCGCGGTGGCGCCCATCGCGCCGCGGCCATCCGGCACGCCAGAGTGATTTTCCCCATGAAAACCCTGAATCAACTGTTGAGTTTGTCCCTCGGCCTGTCCGTGCTGCCGGCCCTGCCGGCGGCGGCCCAGAGCCCGACGGCGCCGGCCGAAGCGGCGACGCTCGTGCTCAAGGCCGACCAACCGGGGCCGGTCATCAACCGGCACATCTACGGCCAGTTTGCCGAGCACCTGGGGCACTGCATCTATGGCGGCATCTGGGTGGGCCCGAATTCGCCCATCCCGAACACCCGTGGCATCCGCAACGACGTGGTGGCGGCGCTGCGCCAGTTGCACGTGCCGGATGTCCGCTGGCCGGGCGGGTGCTTCGCCGACACCAATCACTGGCGCGACGGGATCGGCCCGCCGGGCCCGCGGCGCCGGATGATCAACTCGACGTGGGGCGGGGTGGTGG
>JBJKRD010000430.1:0-4114 GCA_046704925.1 Opitutaceae bacterium
GTTCTACAACCCGACGTGGTACTACGACAGTCCGCTGCCCACCCGCTTCGATCCGATCCTCAACGAGCGGGCCGCCGAGGAGGCGGCCGGCGGCGTCGTGCAGACCACGGTGGACGAGGACCGCAAGAGCTTCCTCGACACGCCGCTCTTCCTCGACTCCGACTTCTGGATCAACCTGCCGGTCTACACGGACCACCCGGTGCTGGGGATCAACGGCGCCCTCGTGAACGCCACGTTGTGGAATGCCTCGAACACCCTCCGGTTCTTCCGCAGTCCCGCCAATGCGCCCGCGGCGGTGGCGGAGATGGCCGCCATCCCCGAACTGCGGTCGACCTGGGTCTTCACCATCGTCAGCCTGGAGCGCTACCAGTTCATCGGCGGCCCGTATTTCAACTCGCTGTACACGCTCTCCGAACCCCGCCTCTGGCTGAGCGCCGATCCGGTGATGCTCGACTCGCTGATGCTCGAGCGGATCGATCGCGGCCGCCTGCAGGCCGGCTTCAAGAAGATCGACGCCGACGGCCTCCGGATGCTCGAGTTCGCCAATCAGTTGGGCGTCGGCTCGGACCACGCCGACCAGGTGCAGTGGGTGCACGTGAACTGATGGCCGGCGGACACAAGTTTCCACTTGAACCAACCCGCCGCTTGCGGGCAGTTTAATTGCCATGTCGCCGGCCGCCTATCTGCCCTTCCTCTACCAGATGATCCTGGCGGCGGGCATCGCGGCGCTGATCATCGGGGCGAGCCACCTCCTCGGCCAGCGGGCGAAGAAGAATGCGATCAAGGACACGGCCTACGAATGCGGCGTGCCGGGTCGCGGCCTCGTGCACGCGCGCTTCTCGGTGAAGTTCTATGTCACTGCGATGCTCTTCATCCTGTTCGACATCGAAGTCATCTTTCTCATCCCGTGGGCGTTCATTTACCGCCAGTTCCTGGCCGAGCGCCTCCCGGTCCTGCTGCCGATGCTCTGCTTTCTCGGCCTGCTCGTGCTTGGCCTCGTCTACGAGCTCCGCAAAGGGGCGCTGGACTGGGAAAGGTGACCGGGCGCGCCGCCCGCTTCGTGTCGTAAGAGGAATTTCCGCATGCGGCTCGAAAGATTCATCACCCGCCAGCGCATCAGCGACCTGACCAGCACGGACCTGAAGGGCGCCCTGGCGGAACTGCTTGCGGCGTCGGTCGCGCGCTTCGCGGACCTCAACGCGGAGGCGCTGCTGAAGGCCCTGCTCCAGCGGGAGAACACGATGACGACCTACCTGGGGTTCGGGGTGGCGCTGCCGCACGTGCGGGTGAAGATGCACCGGCGCTACGTGCTCGCGATCGGCCGCAGCCAGGCGGGCATCCGTTACGACGGGCTCAAGGACAATGAGCGCATCCACCTCGTCATCATGCTGCTGGCGGACGACACGGCGCGGGACTACCTGCAGGTGCTCGCGTCGCTCGCCCGGCTGGTCAAGGAACCCGAATTCGTGCAGGGCCTGATCCAGGCGCCGGACCTGGATCTGTTCTACGAGCGCCTGATCACCGGGCTGGGCGGCATTGCCGCGCGCCCCGCGCAGCTCCAGCAAAACCGGATCAACCGCATTATCTTTCGCGAGGCGGAGCGCGTGGCCCGGGGCTGCAGCTGCGCGACCATCATGGTGTTTGGCGACACCTTCGCGGGGGGCGTGGAGGGCGGCAAATGGTTCGAGGCCGCCAAAACCATCCTGGTCACGCGCGGTACCGGCGAGACCGGCGAGGAACGGAAGGGTTTTTCCGACGTCATCCAGGTCCGGTCGTTCTCGAATCAACGGATGGCCCAGCTCCGGAGCGCCGTGCTCGTGGGGCTCACCCGGGGCATGATCACCTATAACGACCGGGTGTGCTGCGTGGGCGGCATCGCCGGCAGCAATCAGTTCGACACGGTCGTGGTCGTCGACGTCGAGCGCGAGTTCCAATCCCTGATGACCGGTCATGCCGACCTGCTCCCCCACGACGTCAAGCCCGAGGTGCTGGAGCGGGTGCTCGCCGTGGCCACCGACCTCGCGGTCGAGGGCCGCGAGGGGCGGCCGGTGGGCGGCCTGTTCGTTGTCGGCGACACCGACCAGGTGCAGAAGTTCACCAAGCCGCTCGTGCTCAATCCGTTCTTCGGGTACAAGGAGGAGGATCGCAATATCCTGAGCCCGTTCATGGACGAGACCATCAAGGAGTTTTCGTCCGTCGACGGCGCCTTTGTCATCCGCGGCGACGGGGTCGTGCACTCGGCGGGCACGCTGATCCAGGCGGCGGACTACGATCATGCGTTGCCCAGCGGCCTCGGGTCGCGCCATGCGGCGGCGGCGGCCATCTCGGTCGCCACCCAGTGCATCTCGATCGTGGTGTCGTCGAGCACCGGCCAGGTGACGCTTTTCCGCAGCGGCGTCATGCTGCCGCTGACGGAGAAACGCGTCGGCGGCACGTAGGCGGGTCGCCGGCGGGGTCCACCCCGGCCCACCGCGGCGCCGGGCGGCCGGTTTTTTTGGAGTTGCGCCCTGGCGGCGGCCCTCTTTCCTCTCACCCCCTCAACCCTTTATCGCCATGCAAGAAGTCGTCACCCTGGAGTGCACCGAGGCCCGCAAGGAAAACAAGCCGCCCTCGCGTTACCTCACGAAGCGCAACAAGAAAACCGTCACCGAGCGCATCGAGAAGATGAAGTACAACCGGTTCCTGCGCCGGCACACGTTGCACAAGGAGATCAAGTAGACCGGCCGGCCCCGCACCGGATCCGCTCACGCCGAGACTGACTCCGCCCGGGGTCAGTTTTCTTTTTTCCGGCCCCCGCCCGCCCGCGCCGCCTCGGCCGCCTGTTGGTGCATCATCGCGCGGCGGTGCGCCCGCCACCCGTCGCGGTGCTTCCGGATCCAATCCAGCAGCGCCCGCTCGAACCCGATGTCGTAACCCAGCCGCTCGGACTCCAGCCACTTGTGACGGAGGATCTCCTCCCGCTCGGCAAGGAATTCCTGATACAGCGAGGATTGCTTGACGAAATCGCGCGAAGTTAAGGGCTCGTTGGGCTGGGCAGACATGGAGACCACGGCGTCAGGTTGGGTTAAGTTGGTGTCGGCCCTCGGCCGTGATCATCGACGGGTGCCACGCCGGCTCCCAGACGAGATCAACCTTGGCGTGCCGCACGTGATCGAGGCCGAGGATCTTGCGGTGTACTTGCGCGGCAATGGCTTGGGACATCGGACATCCCGGCGAAGTCAGCGTCATTCTTACGGCGACGTCGAATCCAGGGTCGGACCCGGTCGGCGTGTCCGCCGTCTCGCTCACCTCCACCGCATAGACGAGTCCGAGGTCGACGATATTGACGGGGATCTCCGGGTCGCGACAAGCGCGCAAAGCCGTCACCACGTCCTCTTTCGTCAGCGCCATGGAGCGTAACCTAGATGTAACTGAAAAGAACTGTCAATTCAACGAACGTCCGGCACTCAGGCATTCGAGCAGCTTCTCGGCCACGGCGCGGAACGTCCGGGCGGCCAGGCCGTCGGCGTCGGTGACGGTCACCGGCCGTCCGGAATCGCCGCCGGCGCGGATCTCGGGCAGCAGCGGCACCTGGCCGAGCAGCGTGGTGCCCAGCGCCTCGGCCGTGCGCGCCCCGCCGCCCTCGCCGAACAGGTGGTGGCGTTGCCCGGCGGGGTCCACGAAGTAGCTCATGTTTTCCGCCACGCCGAGCAGCGGGACGTTGACCTTGCGGAACATCAGGCCGCCCTTGCGGGCGACGTTGGTGGCGGCGACCTGCGGCGTGGTGACGAGCAGGGCGCCGTCGAGCGGCAGGGTTTGCACGAGCGACAGTTGCGCGTCGCCGGTGCCGGGCGGCAGGTCGATGAGCAGCACTTCGAGCTCGCCCCATTTCACGTTCTGCACGAACTGCTGCACGGTCTTCATGATCATCGGACCGCGCCAGATCACCGGGGTGTCGTCGTCCACGAGGAAGCCCATGGACATGACCTTGACCCCGTGGTTTTCCAGCGGGAGCAGCATCGCCTCGCTGCCGTCGCCCTCGATGCCGGGGCGGCCGCCGAGGCCCATCATCAGCGGCACGGTCGGACCGTAGATATCGCAGTCGAGGAGGCCGACCCGGTCGGCATGGCCCCGC
>JBJKRD010000431.1:0-4487 GCA_046704925.1 Opitutaceae bacterium
TGGTTGGGTAGCCCATACCGCTATCTAGTCATACGACTAGACTCCGATCAAGCTCTTTCCCTGCACGGAAACTAGTCGCAGGCCAAACTCCAGGCGCAGGCCTCCGGCCTGCGTGCTCAAGTTGACCGGTCCAGACGCAGCCGGGACGGCTGCGCCACGGTCGCGCCGCCAATCCACTCCGGGAAATCCGCTTGACCACGGCGGGCGGCTCGGGCATCGACCGAGCCATCCCCATGAGCGCCCTCGACATCATGCCTGTCTCCAAATGGAGCCGCCCGGGCGCCGGGGATGCCGGAGCGTGCGCACGTGCCTGCGTCAATCCGCGCCTCCGTCGACTCCCTTGATCGGCCAGCAGGACTTTTTGTAATCCAGATCACCCAACCCAACCCACCCTGCCTGCCGATCGGCAAGCAGGGTTTTTTCATGCCCTGGCCACGCCCCAGTCTCCCTTCGGGTCTCCGCTCGCTCCCGCGCGCGGCGTGGGTGCTTTTCTTCGGCACATTCATCAACAAGGTCGGCACCTTTGTCATCCCGTTCTTGACGCTCTACCTGACGCAGCAGGGATATTCGCTGGCGGCCGCCGGCATCGCGCTCGGCGCCTACGGCATCGGCACCCTGGCCGCCGGCTTCATCGGAGGCCATCTGGCGGATCACCTGGGGCGCCGCCGGACGATCGCCTTGTCGATGTTCTCCGGCGCCGCGGCGCTGATGCTGCTGTCGCAGGCGCACACCTTCTGGCTGATCGTTGCCGTGTCGGCGCTTGCCGGCCTCACCGCGGAATTGTACCGACCCGCGAGCAGCGCGTTCCTGGCGGATCAGGTGCCCGCGGGCCAGCGGGTCACGGCCTACTCGGCGCTCCGCGCATCCTTCAACGCCGGCTGGGCGTTCGGCCCGGCGCTGGCGGGCCTGATCGCCAGCCACGGCTATTTCTGGCTCTTTGCGGGCGACGCGTTCACCGCCGCGCTCTTCGGCGTGGTGGCGCTTGTCGCGCTGCCGGCCGGCGGACACCCCGCGGCCGGCCGCGGCGGCTGGGGCGAGGTGATCCGGACGATGATGCACGACCGCCGGCTGCTGCGGATGCTCGTGGCGGTCTTTGCCGTCTCGCTCATCTTCATGCAGCAGAGTTCGACCTTCGGCCTGTACATCACCCACCTGGGCTTCCCGGCGGCCGTCTACGGCATGATCCTCTCGCTCAACGGCGCCATCGTGGTGTTTTGCGAGCTGCCGCTGACCACGATCACGCGGCGGTTTCCCGCGCGCCGCGTCATCGCCCTCGGCTACCTGCTGGCAGGGTCGGCCTTCGCGTTGAACGGGCTGGCGCGAACCGTCCCCGCATTGGCGGCCTGCATGGGCCTTTTCACGCTCGGCGAGATGCTCGCGATGCCCATGGCCTCGGCCTACATCGCCGACCTGGCGCCCGCCTCCATGCGCGGCCGCTACATGGGGGTTTACGGCATGACCTGGACCATGGCCCTGGTGCTGGGTCCGTCCGCCGGCATGGCCTTGCTGAGCCTGACCCCGGCCGCCCTCTGGCTTGCCTCCGTCGGCCTCGGCGTCTTCGCCGCCGCCCTGATCCTGGGCGCGCCGCGCTCAGCCGCCGCGCCGGCGGCGGTCATCCAGCCGGAAGGCTGATCCGCGGATTCCATCCCGGCCGCGGGGCGGTTCCGGACCGAAAGACTGCCCAACGGCCGGCGGATCGGCGCGAAGCCGATTCCGGCCGGCGTTGCGGCCAGGCCTCAGAGGCCGGGCGCGGACTGCGAGTTTCTCACCCGGAGAGCCTCGCGGAGCTGCGCCAGCAGGCACGGGACGGTCAAAAGCATGATCTTCAGATCCAGCCACGCGGAGCCCTCGCAGGCGTACCTGACGTCCAGCCGGATCATCTGCTCGAACGTGGTCCGGTTCTTGCCGGACACCTGCCAGAGTCCCGTCAGGCCCGGGCGCGCATCACAGCGCCGGCGTTGCCAGGGCTCATAATGCGCGAACTCGGCCGGGAGGCAGGGGCGCGGCCCCACCAGGCTCATCTCGCCCCGCCACACGTTGATGAGCTGCGGCAGTTCATCCAGTCCCGAGGCCCGCAGCATCCAGGCACCGGGGATCAGCCGGGAGTCGCCGCGGCTGTCGAGTTTGATCATCGGGGCGTTCGAATGGATCAGGTTCCGGAAGTAGTCCTGGTGGACCGAGCAATCCGCCCCCAGCTTCATGGTGCGGAACTTGTAGATTCGGAAGCGGCGTCCCAGATAGCCGACCCGCTCCTGCCGGTAGAGGATGGGCCCGCGCGAGAAGAGCCGGGTCAACACCAGCATGACCAGGGCGCACAGCGCGAGCAGGGGCAGGCCCAGGAGGCAGGCGCCAAGGTCGACGGCCCGCTTCCACCAGGGCAGGGGGAAGCCGCCGTCCCGGGCGTCATCCAGGGAGGGAGTGAGGTCAGTTTGCCGACGGCCGGCTTTCGCCGGTTGATTCCACGCACGCATGGCCGGGGTGATCACAAACGAGGGGGTCACCTCGGCCGGGGTCAGCCGGGGCTTGCGCCGGCCGACCTCCCACCCCGCATGCATGGGGGGGGCGGGAAATCCGGCCGCATGGCCGGCGTAGGTGGCGTTTTCCGGGAGCATGGACTTGGCGAGGAGGTGAACCTGTGCACCCTCCAAAGCGGAATTCCCCGCCCAAAACGATCGCCGCGCCGAAATTTTTTCTAGCCGCCGGTGGCGCCCTGGCCGCGCAATCGCTTGATTTCGTTGAACAGCCACGCCCGCGCGTAGTTCCAATCCCGGCGCGCCGTCGGCTCGGAGATGCCCAGCACCTGGGCGGCCTCCTTCAGGGTCAGCCCGACGAAATAGCATTGTTTGACCAGCTCGGCTTTGCGCGCGTCGTGCCGGGCCAGCGCATCGAGCGCCTCGTGGACGTCGAGCAGTTGCTCGTCGTCCGGCCCGGACGGCGCGATTTCCCGCGCCAAAGCCTCGGCATCGGTGCGCACCAGCCCGCCGCCGTGGCGCCGGGCCTGACGCCGCCGGGCCCGGTCGATGAGGATGCGGCGCATGGCCTCGGCCGCGGCGGCAAAAAAATGCGCGCGGTTCTGCCAGTCCGGTTGCGCGCTGCCCCCGAGGCGCAGCCAGGCCTCATGGACGAGGGCCGTGGGCTGCAAAGTCTGGCCCGGGGCCTCGTGCGCCATCTTGGCGGCCGCGAGCTTCCGCAACTCCCCGTACACGAGCGGCAGCAACTGGTCGGCGGCCTGGACGTCGCCGCGTTCGATCTTTTGCAGGATCAGCGTGAGGTCGGACCCGGGATGATCGGGTCCGGATTCGGCCGGGGATCGCGGTGCCGCGCCCATCGGGAAAGGGGGTGTCTGCGGATCAACCCTGCCGCTCAGTCGTTCTCGTGGATGATGCCGGGATCGATGACGCCGATCTTTCCGTCCGAACCCCGCTGGATGAGCACCGAGAACTTGTGCCGCACCCTCCGGGTCTCCGCGTGGTAGCGGTCGCTGATCAGGAGCGTGCGTCCATCCACCCGCATGTGCAGGGGCGGGAAATTCAGGATCCCCAGCCGGTGCTCGTCGCTCGTGCTGTCGTTCCCCTCGCGCACGAACGCGATCCCGACCGGATAGTAGCGATTCCGGTCCGTCTCCGCCGAGGCGATCGTGAAACGGAGCACCGCCCCCGGGCGTTTGACGTAGATGTCATCGTCCTTGATCTCGGCGCGAGGATCCGGCTTCCGCAGTTGCATCGCGTACCCCGTGCCGGCGCCGTCCGGCCCGCCGCCGGCAAAGACGTCGTTGAATTGCGTGACCGTGATCACCACCTCGACCGGGTTCGAATCTCCGGCTGACGGATTCTCGCTGCTCATATTCATTATTGGGGATTGGATCGGTTGCCGCCTGCGGGGATGTAACGCGTCTCGAAAGGTTATGGGCTTCAAGGATTCGCCGGGTCGAGCCGAATCGGCTTGGGCCAGGGTTCGACCGGGATGTAGCCGAGTTGGTCGAGCCGGGCGACGAGCGACCGCGCCAACTCCGTGCGACCCAGCCAGGCGGCGGCCCGGGCCGCCGGATCGAGCAGCCGCCAGTCCCGCGTCCCGGGCAGCCGCGGGGCGAGCAACTCCGCCGCGCGTTCCCAGTCGCGGCGGGCGGCCTCAGCGTCGCCGGTGCCGGCGGCGATCTTGCCGGCCACCACGTAGGCGAGCGCACAGTCGCCCAGATCGGCGTCGGTGGCCTGCGCGCTGCGCACCAGCTCCTCGCCGAGCTTGGTCGCATCCAGGGCGGTCGTGAGCGCGCCCGGCCGGCCGGTGGCGGCGTCCAGCCGGGCCTGCAGCCGCCGGGCCCACAGGGTCCGTCGGGCCAGGACGCGGTCCGTCGGTTCGGTCGCGGCGAGTTTCTCGAGCTGGGGTCGGACTTCGTCCACGAGATCCGCCGCCCCGCGGTCATCGCCCCGCTGCCGGCGCAGCTCCGCCTCGAGCAGGCTCGCATGCAGCGACGTGATCCGCCTGTGCCG
>JBJKRD010000432.1:0-4454 GCA_046704925.1 Opitutaceae bacterium
GTCAAATCTGTTGCCACTGGGGCAGATTTCCGAGAAGGCCTTTCAGAAATCCTTTGGCATCAAGGCGAAGCAAACTGGCGGAGAGAGAGGGATTCGAACCCTCGGATGGGTTTAACCCCATCAACGGTTTAGCAAACCGCTGCCTTAAGCCACTCGGCCATCTCTCCGAGGCAGGTCATGAACGGATAGGCCGGGGCGGGGTGAGTGCAAGGCTCTTTTCGGCACCACGTTGCCTGAACCGCCCGGCGGAACGCGGCGCCGCGGTTGAGCGGAAAATCGGGAGGCGCGCGGCGCGCGTCAGTTCTCCTCGTCGGGCAGCCGATTCAGCTCTCCGCGGCATTCGTTGATCACGCGGAGCCAGATCTCGCGAAGGTCGAAAAGGCGCGGAACCGCGTCCTCGCGCCAGGCGGCGACCGCGCGCCCGGCGGCCGGACTTCCCGCCAGGGCCAGCGTGCGGTTGAGCTCCTCCAGCGCGCGTTTGAACAGGCTCACCGCCATCGCAAAGTCACCGACATCGAGCGCCTGGACCCCGAGGCCGGCGTGCTCCTCCCCCCGGTAGTGGCTCGTCTGCATCGCCAGCGCCAAGGCCTGCGGAACCTTGGCCGGATCGGCCGCCAGACGTTCCCAAGCCCGCTTGAGGCTGAGGTAGAGGGCCTTCGTCGAAACGTAGACCGGGTTTTTTTGGAGCGTGTAGGGCTCGGCGGGGTCTTCCCGGCCGGACGGCAAATTCCCCGCGTCGCCGTCGGACCCCAGCCCCCGGTCAAGCGCCTCGGCGTCGCCTTGGCCGACGTCCCAGCCCATGCGGTGTGCCACCTCGTCAATCCGATCGGGCCGGCGCTTCAGGCGTTCGTAGTAGGCCAGATAACGATGCAGGAGGTCGTCCTGCTGACGGAGATAACGTTCCCAGTCGAACTCGTTCCAGACCAGATCCCCGCACTCGTCCCAGTCGTTGTCGAAGAAACCTTCGGAATTGGAATCACTCATCGCAGGGGGACAAACACCGGGCGCGAAGTGTGGGTGGGGTCGGGGGAAACGCAATGAAAAACCCGGTGCGGCGCAGGCCGGTCGGCCAAGTCGTTATGGATCCGGAGGAGCGACAGCGGGCGGGGCCGGCTTCCGGTGCTGGCCGCAGGACGCCATAAGCCGCCGGACGGGTGGCGCGGCGCCCGGGTGCAGCAAGTTTCGGCGAAGGCTGATTTGTGGATTGATGAAAACTCCGGGCGTTGGTAGGCGTGCAGTCATGTCGGAGTCGGGCGAAGTGCAGCAGGAGGTCATCCATTTCACCGGATGGGTGCAGGGAGTTGGGTTCCGCTACACCGCGCTGCAGATTGCGCAGGAGTTCGAGGTGACGGGCTATGTGCAGAATCTTCCGGATCGGCGGGTGCGGGTCGAGGTGGAGGGGCCGGCGGGGGAAATCGATGACTTCGTGAAGGCGCTGGAGGAGCGGATGCATGGATTCATCCGCCGGGTCGAACGGGAAAAGCGGCGCGGCCCGCGGCGGTTCGATGGCTTCGCGATCCGGTGAGGCGCCGTGTACGCCGTCGAGGCAGAGTGTGTCACGCGCGATTTCTCGACCGGCCGTCCGGGGCGGTCGGTGCGGGCGCTCGCTGGCGTCACCCTCCGGGTCCGGGCGGGCGAGGTGGTGGGATTGCTGGGCCCGAACGGTTCGGGCAAGAGCACGTTGTTGAAGGTCATCGTCGGCCTGCTGGCGCCCACCTCGGGGCGGTGCCGCCTGTTTGGGATCGCCAACCCCCGGCCGGAGGCCCGCGAATCCGTGGGGTACCTGCCGGAGGCGCCGGATTTCTCCCCGCAGCTCACGGGAAGCGAACTGGTGGAGTTCCAGGCGCGCTTGAGCGGAGTCGAGGCGGCCGCCCTGCCGGAGCTTATCGACCGGGCGATGACGTGGGTCGGGCTGGCCGACGCGGCCCGGAGGCGGGTGGGCGGTTATTCGCGGGGCATGAAGCAGCGCCTCGGCCTGGCGCAGGCGCTGGTCCACGATCCCCGGCTGCTCATCCTGGACGAGCCGATGTCGGCCCTTGATCCGGTCGCGGTCAACGAGACCGGCAGGCTGATCCGCCGGCTGAAGGCCGAGGGGCGGGCGGTCGTGCTCAGCTCGCATCTCCTGGGCCAGGTGGAGGCAGTCTGCGACCGCGTCGTGCTGCTGAACCGCGGTCGGATTGTGCTCGAAGGCGGAGTGTCGGAGCTGACACGCCCGGCGGGCCGCAGTGCGGTGCTCGTGGACCGGCTCGAGGCATCCGCGCTCAATGACCTGCGCGGCTGGCTCGAAGGGCGGGGCAGCCGACTCCACGGCGTGGAACCGTGCCGGACGGGATTGGAGGAGGTGTTCCTGGCGGCGCTCCGTCGGGGGCCGGCGGGAGGGTTCGAGGAGCGATGAGGCGGAAGGCACGCCCGCTGGAACGCGTCGCCTTGATCGCCGGCCAGGCGGTGCGCGAGACGACGCGGCAGCGCGTCGCGACGGTGCCAGTCGCCCTGGCCTTGGTCTGCGGCGCAGCCGCCCTCTGGCTGCGGGAGTTCAATTTCGGCGCCACCGAGATGAAGTTTCTGCTGGACGTCAGCTTCGGGTCCCAGGCGTTCTTCGGGGCGGTGCTGGCCATCGTGGGTTCCGCCCAACTTTTTCACGCGGAGCTTGATCGGAAGACGGTGCTCTTCGTCCTGGCCCGTCCGGTCCGCCGGGAGGAATTCATGGCCGGCAAGCTGGTGGGTGTGCTGGTGTTGTTGCTCGGGTTCTGCGGGCTGATGACCGGGCTGGTGCTGGCATTGCTCTGGTGGCGGGGAACGGGCGCAGTGGACGGGCACACGGCCATCATCGCGGCAGGCCGCCGGGTGCCGTACGCGGGCATCGTTTGGTGCGGCCTTCTGCAATGGCTCCGCCTGGGGGTGGTGGCCGCGATGACCCTGCTGGTCGCCAGTTGGGCGCGCAGCGCCTGGCATACGATCATGACGGCATTCTTCGTCCTCGTGATCTGTGAAATGCAGTCCGTGGTGCGGGAATTCTATGGTCTGACGGAATCGGCATGGACGCGGGGCGCGGCCGCGCTGCTCGGGATCGTCCTGCCCGATTTGGGGCGCTTCGATCTCACCGACCGGGTGGTCGATGGGGGCGGCTTGCCTGCGAACGAGATCGGCGGCTTGGTGACATATGCCCTGATATACCTGGGTCTGTTTGGCGCGCTGGCCGCCGTCAGTTTTCGGCATCGTGAACTCTAGAATCCGGCTGACGGCGATCTTGATTTCCACCCTGTTGCTGGCCGGCCTCGGGTTGCAGCGATCACTCCCGAGCGTGCCCGTTCGCGAGACGGGGCAGGGTTTGCCGGCGGCCGGGGCGCCGCGCGCCAACCGGCGGAATCTCAGCGGGGCGGTGCTCGGAGGGCTTCGCGCGTTGGTAGCGGATGGCTTGTGGATGCGCACGTACGTCGCGTGGACGGCGCATGACGGTCCGGCGACCGAGGCATTGATCCGGCTGGTTACGTTGGTGGACGACCGCCCGTTGGGCTTCTGGCTGAATGGCGCGCGGATGCTGGCGTATGACATGACGGAGTGGCGGTTGGACGCGGCTGCCGCCGGGGGCCCGCCGGCCGCCGGCGTACGGAGAGCGATCGAGGCGGACCAGGCGGGGAGGGCGTTGCGTTATTTGGAGGATGCGCGCCGCCGCCATCCGGATAGCGCCGAAGTGTGCGTTGAGATCGCGAACATCAACCTGAATCTCCGCCGCGACCCGGTCGCGGCGGCGGAGTGGTACCGGCGGGCGGCCGAAACTCCGAATGCTCCCTATTACGCAGCCAGGGTGCACGGCGAGTTGCTCTGCCGGATCGGGCGCCCGCGGGCCGCCTACGATTGGCTGTGCCGGCTGCATCCGAGGTTGCCGCCGGACGACCAAGATGCCATGGCTGAGGTCGTGTTGATCCGCATTCGGAGGTTGGAACAGGTCCTGGCGGTTCCGCCATCAGCACGGTATCTGGCGCCAGGTCGGGTCGCGTCGGGCCGGGAAAACTGAGAGTTGAGTTGACTTGAGGAGGCTCAATAACGCCAATAGTTCTCTTACTTGGGTAACTGACTAAAGATATGGCTGACTCGCCGGCTAACATCCATCCGATCTTCGACTCGGTATTATCCCGCGCGGACAAGGAGATGCGGCTCCAACAAAAGGCGCATGTTGTTTGGTGTTATGGCCTTTCAGGATCCGGCAAGAGCACTTTGGCCGCGGGCTTGGAACGTCGCCTTTTTGACGAAGGGTTCGCGACGCACCTTTTGGATGGTGACAACGTGCGCGTGGGGCTTAGCCGCGATCTGGGCTTCAACGATGCCGATCGCGAAGAGAATATCCGCAGGGTGGCCGAAGTGGCGCGGCTTTTCGCCCAGGCGGGCGTCATCGTGATCTGTGCATTCATCACCCCGACCCGCGCGTTGCGTGACCTCGCGCGCGGGATCATCGG
>JBJKRD010000433.1:0-4820 GCA_046704925.1 Opitutaceae bacterium
AGGCGGTGGTTCGGGGTTGGGACCGGGGGAAGTTTGACTATGCGATCCGCGGCAGACCGTTTTCTTCCGACCGGATCCAGGCGATGGCTCCTATCGCGCGGGAGATCGGACTGTCCCCGGAACGGGAGCGTGCGGTGATGGGATCTGGGTTGGCTCTTCCGGAGTTCCTGCGGTTGGTCATCAGGACCCCGGGTCTGCAGGACATCCTCCAGCAGATCGTCGATGTTTCGTGGTGGTCGATCATTCGCAAGGGGGGAAAACTCAAACCGGGCATCGAACCCGGCGGGCAGGCGATCCGCCGCCTGCCATCTGCGCCGGGCGGACCACCGCAGCGCTACGAGTACCCGCTGACGTTCACGTTGAACGGCAAACCGGCGCTGGCTTGCCGTCTGACCGTGATGGAGCCGCGGCCGCCCCTGGCCGCGTCCGCCGGCGTGATCCAGGTCGCGGCGTGCCGGCCGAATGGGGCCGGCCCCATTCTCACCATCGACCTGCTGGCCGCCCGGCCCGCCGAGGCGGCGAAGGCGACGAACCCGCCGGGCGGAGAGCAAGCCGCACATTAGGCCTGCCACGCCAGAGTCCGTGTGCTAATCTGTGCGGACAAGATGACCACGGAATTCAAGCTCGACCTGACCCATCGTCCGCGGCGTATGCGCCGCACCGCCAGCCTGCGCGCCCTGGCCGAGGAGACTGTCCTGCGGCCGGACGATTTTATCGCGCCGCTGTTCGTGATCGACGGCAAGGGCGGCCCGGAGGCCGTCGCGTCCATGCCCGGCGTGTTCCGGCTCAACCTGGCCGATCTGGCCAGGGAATGCCGCTCGCTGCACAAGCTCGGCGTGCCGGCGGTGGCGTTGTTTCCGTCAATCGACCCGAAGCTGAAGGACGCGGACGGTTCGGTCGCGCTGCAGGAGGACGGGCTGGTGCTGCGCGCCGTGCGGGCCGTGAAGAAGGCCGTGCCGGAACTGACCGTGATGACCGATCTGGCCCTCGACCCCTATACCACACACGGGCACGACGGCGTGCTGACGCCCGACGGCCGCGACGTGGACAACGACCGCACGGTCGGCATCCTCTGCCAGATGGGCGTGCTGCACGCCCGCGCCGGCGTGGATCTGGTGGCGCCGTCGGACATGATGGACGGGCGCATCGGCGCCATCCGGCGGGCGCTCGACGCGGCCGGCTGCACGGGCACCGGCATCATGGCGTATTCGGCCAAATTCGCGTCGGCCTACTACGGACCGTTTCGCGATGCCGTCGGCAGCGCCAAGGCGGCGGGCACGCATGCGCTCAGCAAGGCCAGCTATCAGCTCAACCCCGCCAACCGGCGCGAGGCATTGATCGAAATCGCCCTCGATGAGCAGGAGGGGGCGGACATCCTGATGGTCAAGCCGGCGGGACCCTACCTCGACATCATTCGCGAGGTGCGCAATGCCACGCGCAGGCCGGTGGCGGCCTACCAGGTCTCCGGCGAATACGCCCAGATCCACGCCGCGGCCCGGCTGGGCTGGCTGGAGCTCGAACGCTGCCGCCGCGAGTCGCTGCTGGCCATCAGGCGCGCCGGGGCCGACATGATCCTGACCTATTTCGCCAAGGACATGGCGGCCGAGCTGGCCGGTTGAACCGGCGGACGCATCCGCCCGGCGGTCGCAGCCCCGCCCGTGGCGGGTGGCGCGCCGGACCCCTTCCATCGTCGGCCGGCGTCGGTTGTCACGTAATACGTGACAAAATCGGCCCGACGCGGCCTCCAGATACTCGTCGCGTATTGCGTGACATGCGGTGGGAATGTCCGCCACCGGCACTTGTCACGGAATACGTGACAATGCCGTCTGGTACGGCTCCGCTGAAACTTGTCACGTAATACGTGACAATCGTTTCTGGGCGGCCGGGAGGACCGATCACTTGAGGAATGCGCCGCGTGGGCGGCGGGCGACCGGGCAGGGGGCGCTACCGGGCGGCGACCACCTGCTGCAGGTCGGCCACAAAGGCGTCGACGTCGGCCGGCCGGGTCGCCCACGAGCACATGAGGCGGTGGCCGGCGGCGCCGATGAAGTTGTAGAAATGCCAGCCGCGCGCGTGCAAGGCGTCGGCGACGGCCGCCGGCATCTCGACGAAAACCGCGTTGGCGTCGGGTTCGGCCAGGAGGCGGACTGACGGCACGTCGCGAAGGGCGTTGGCGAGCATTCGGGCCATGCGGTTGGCGTGTGCGCCATGGCGCAGCCAGGCGCCGTCCTGGAGCAACCCGACCCACGGGGCGCTGAGGAATCGCATTTTCGAGGCCAGTTGCCCGGCCTGCTTGCAGCGGTAGTCGAACTCGCGCGCGAGCGGCCGGTTGAAGAAGACGACGGCCTCGGAGCCGGCCATGCCGTTCTTGGTGCCGCCGAAACACAGGACATCCACGCCGGCCCGCCAGGTAAAATCGGCCGGCCGGCACCCGCCGCGGTCGGCGAGGGTGGCGGCGGCGTTCGCGAAACGCGCGCCGTCCATGTGCACGGCGAGACCATGCCGGCGGGCCCGGCCGGTCAGGGCTTGGATCTCGTCGACGGTGTAGACCGAGCCCCATTCCGTCGACTGCGTCAGCGACAGCGCGCGCGGTTTCGGATAATGGATGTCGGTGCGCCGCAGGATCACCCGCTCGACCGCGGCCGGATCGAGTTTCCCGCCGGGACCGGCGGCGACGAGGATCTTGGTGCCGTTGGAGAAGAACTCGGGGGCGCCGCACTCGTCGGTCTCGACGTGGGCGTAATCGTGGCAGATCACGCTGTGATAGCTCTGGCAAAGCGAGGCCAGCGCGAGCGAGTTCGCCGCCGTGCCGGTGAATACGAAGAAGACCTCGCAATCGGTCTCGAACACCTGGCGGAGGAGGTCGCAGCCCCGGGCGGTCCATTCGTCGTCGCCATACGACGGCAGGCGGCCCTCGTTGGCCGCGGCGAGGGCGGACCAGGCTTCGGGGCAGACGCCGGCCGTGTTGTCGCTGGCGAAGACCTGCCGGTCGACCGGCGCACGGTCCGCCGTGGCGCTGACGGAGGGGGTGGCCATGGCCCCATGGAACCACAAACCGCGGATGACGCTAACCAAATCCGGTTTCGTCGGCCGAGGCCAGTCTTGCACTGCCTCGCGGCACGCGCTTCGCTGCGGGTATGCCGGCGTCCGGTGTCAACCTTTACCTGGTGGGCTTCATGGGCACGGGCAAGTCGACGGTCGGGCGGGCGGTGGCGGTCCGCCTCGGGTTCCAGGCGATGGACAGCGATCATGAGATCGAACGGGCCCGCGGGCGCACGGTGGCGCAAATCTTTGCGGCGGAGGGGGAGCCGGCGTTTCGCGCCCAGGAACGGAGCCTGATCGAGCGCGGCCATCCGGACCGCGGCGTGGTGATGGCCTGCGGCGGCGGCCTCGTGGTGCAGCCGGGGCTCCTCGACCTGCTGCGGGCCCGGGGCGTGGTCATCTGCCTGCACGCCAGCCTGGAGACGATCCTGCGGCGCACCTCCCAGGCTCGCACGCGACCCCTGCTGAACGTGGATGACCCGGAGGCGCGGGTGCGGCAGCTCTACGCCGAGCGCGAGGAGATCTACAAGCGTGCCGGCACCGTGATTCTCACGGATTTCCGGCCGTTGCACGACGTCGTGATGCATGTGCTGCGGACCTACCGGCGTGAGGCACGCGAATGGGAGCTGGCGCATCGCGATACCGCGGGCGGCCCCGCCGGGCGGACGGAAGCTTCGCGGAAGCCGGCGGCGGAAGGGGCGGAGTCCCGCCCCGGTTGACCGCCCGTTGATACGAGCCATGGATCCGCGGCAGGAGGAGCTGCGAGGCCGCCTCGGGGCGTTGGGGTTCGACGAAGTCCGGTTTGCGCGGGCGGCGGTCGGGCCGGGCGAGCGGCTGGGGGCATGGCTCGCCGACGGCCATCACGCCGACATGGCGTGGCTGGAGCGAACGGCCGCCAAGCGGACGGACCCCGGGCTGGTCCTGCCGGGGACCCGGTCGCTGATCCTGCTCGGAGTCAATTACGGGCCGGGGACAACGGCCGAGGCGCCGCCGACCGACCGGGCGGTGTGGGCGCGATATGCGCTCTACGAGGACTATCACGACACCATCAAGCCGGCGTTGGCGGCGGCCGGGCGGGTGATCGAGGAGCTTTTCGGCGCGGCGCCGGACGATTACCGCTACTACGTCGACACGGGCCCGGTGTGGGAGCGCGGGTGGGCGGAGGCGGCGGGGCTGGGGTTCCTCGGGAAGAACGGCATGTTGATTTCGCGGACGCACGGGAACTGGCTTTTGCTCGCGGTCATCCTCGTCCGGGCCGAACTCGTGCCGGATGCGCCGTTGCGGCCGGCGACGCCGCCACTGGCGGCCGGCGGAGCGCGGGTCGGTCTGTTGTGCGGCAAATGCACCCGGTGTCTTGACGCGTGCCCCACGGCGGCCTTCCCGCAGCCGGGTCTGGTGGACGCCCGCCGGTGCATCTCCTATCACACGATCGAAAACAAGGGGATGATTCCCCGCGAGCTGCGGCCCGGCATTGGTGAACGCATCTTTGGCTGCGACCTGTGCCTCGAGGTCTGTCCGTGGAACCGTTTCGCCCGGGCCGGGCGGCGGATGCTGCTCGCGGCCCGCCCGGAGATCGCGGCCCTGCCCATCGCGCACCTGCTGGCGCTCACGCCCGCGCGCTTTGCGGAGTTGTTCCGCGGGACCGCGGTCAAGCGGCTGAAGCTCGCCGGCTTGCTGCGCAATGCCTGCGTGGTGGCGGGCAACCGGGCGGCGGGCGCCGGACCGAAGCATCCCTGGCTGGCGCCGCTCGTCCGCCTCGCCGTGCACCCATCGCCGGT